>JAUNTM010000085.1 GCA_030538675.1 Capnocytophaga sp. | reverse complement strand
ATAACGGAACTGTTATAACCAACCGCTTTGGTGTCGGCTATCCCGATATGGATTATTATGAAGTTATCCACTACGGAGGTAGCAGAAATATTTTGTTTCGTGATGTGATGAATCCTATCTTAGTCCGGCCAATACCTCACCTTGATGGAGAACACACTACGGCAGCAGAAAAACTTGCTTGGAGAATAACAGCGGCAAACTCTTTGATGCCGGCTAATGAGTCATTACGTAATCAAACTCATGTCATGCCCTATGGAAGTTTCCGGCAAACATGGGTTGGGATACAGGCAGAAAACGAATGCGGATGTTCGCCGTGGAAAAAGACATTCTTTTCAGTAGTTGACTTGAAGGATACTACAACTCCTGTATTTTAGGTTTTTAATAACGTGAGTTTTATTTGATATACTGTTGATTAACAACGCCTTATTTCCGTAAAAACCCTTACCTCTATCCCCAAACACTTCTTCGCTTTCGTTCACACAAAAGAAACGTTTCCTTTAAAAAAGATCGCATAACTATCTGGTTTTATGCACTGTATAATATATAGTATTGTATAAGAAACGTCATAATTTCTATTCAAAATATACAGACCTTCAATTGTCAAAAAAAAATATTTTTCTCATTTTTTCTTCTTTTCAAATAAAAAAAATTTCTTTATTTGCGGAAAACTCTATATCTTTGGACTGGTAAAATCGCTCATTATGAAAATATTAAATGAAAGACAGACAAAAATCGTGGAATATCTCGAAAAATCGAAATATGCAGCGGTTAACGAACTCAGTGAGGCACTCGGAGTATCTTTAGTTACTATCCGTAAAGACCTCACGATGCTCGAAAAAGAAGGCTACCTCCACCGCACCCATGGCGGAGCAAGCAAGCAGTCGCGTTATGCTTTTGAGCAAAACGTTTATGAAAAAGAAACCGTTCAGGTGGAAGAAAAAATGCGTATCGCCGCAAAAGCGCTCGAATTTGTACAAGAAAATGATTTTATCATTCTCTCATCGGGTACTACCATACACGTACTGGCACGGATGCTCTCGCCTTTTGAGCAGCTTACGGTACTTACGCCTTCGCTTAGAGTAGCACTTGACCTTTGCAAACATAAAACGGTCAATACAATACATTTAGGCGGTGAGGTTCGCAAAAGTTCCACCTCTACGATAGGAGCATTGGCAGAAGAAGTATTGCGTAATTTCTCATGCAACACACTTTTTTTGAGCGTGGAGGGAATCGATTTGGATTTCGGCATCAGTACCACCAGTGCGGGAGAAGCGCATCTGAATCGGAAAATGATGGAACGTGCCGACCAGACCATCGTGCTGGCAGATTCCTCCAAAATCCATAAAAAAGGATTTGGTTTTATCTGTAATGTCGATGCTATTGACAAACTCATTACCGATGCTGCCGTGGAACACGAAATCGTTGAAAAATTAGAAGAAAAAGGCGTAGAGGTCATTATCGTGTAATTATATTGCCGTATGCCCAAACAATTAAAATACTTAACACCGTAATAATTCTTTGTTATCTTTGATATACTATGCGTGCATAAAACCCTGAATGTATTACCTTTGCACCCGTTAAATCTACGAATAAGTACGACCTACTCATAAATACTACTACTAATCAAATAACAAAACTACATGTCTGTTTCAAAAGCTCAAATCTGTCATTGGTTAGACCGGATTTACCTGAACATTGAAGAAAACAAAGACCATTTGACCCAATTAGATGAACACACCGGCGATGCCGACCACGGAATCAATCTCTCGCGAGGATTTCAAAAAGTAAAGGAAAAGGTAGATACATTGCCTACAAATGCCGATATTGGATTGGTTTTCAAAACAGTAGCCATGGCTTTGATTTCCAATGTCGGAGGTGCAAGCGGCTCACTTTATGGGTCATTTTTCTTAAAAGGATTTTTCCCGGCAAACCAAAAACAAGAACTTACCGATGAAGAATTTGTCAAAGTTTTTGCCTTCGGTGTCAGCGGAATCAAAGAAAGAGGCAAAGCCGAACTCGGCGACAAAACCATGATTGACCTGTGGGTACCCGTGCTGGAAACGATGCAAAATGAACTTCGCAACGGAAAAACCATACAGCAAATGGCAGACGACATGCTGCGTACCGCAACATTGGCAAGAGAAAAATCAAAATTTTTAGTATCAAAAAAAGGAAGGGCAAGCCTCATGGGAACTCATACCGTCGGGATGATAGACCCGGGTGTAGAGTCTTCCTACTTGATAATAAAGTCATTGCACAGCATCCTTTAAATAAAAAAATTAAAACTAACTAAATAATATAAATCGGGTTCGATGATAGGAATTGTTTTGGTTTCGCATAGCCAAAAATTAGCAGAAGGAGTGAAAGAGCTAGCAGTACAGATGGTACAGGACAAAGTACGCATCGAAGTAGCTGCCGGCGTTGACAATGATGAGAATCCTATAGGAACTGACCCCATGAAAGTAATGCAAGCCATAGAAAATGCCTATCAGGACGATGACGTATTGGTACTGATGGACCTCGGAAGTGCCTTGATGAACGCCGAAATGGGAGTGGAGTTTTTACCTGAAGAAATACAGCAACGGGTACATCTCTGTGCAGCTCCTTTGGTGGAAGGTACACTGGCAGCCGCCGTACAAGCTATGTTAGGACTGCCTATTGATACGGTAATAGCCGAAGCCCAAAATGCCCTGCAAAGCAAACGTGAGCTCCTTGGCGAAAATAGTACCGCAATAGTTGAAGAAAATACTTTTATAACCACTGACAATCAAGAAGGTACCGAAATTAATTTTTCATTAAAAGTCCCTAACGCACACGGACTTCACGCCCGACCGGCTTCCAAGATGGTATTGCTTTCCAAAGGACTGGACATCGTAAGTATGGTCTCGACCGACCGCACAAAATGGGTAGATGCCAAAAGTATGAATAGCCTTTCCTTACTCGGAGCGAAACAAGGAGAAACATTATATTTCCGTGTCAAAGGGAAAGATGTGGAGTATTATCAAAATGAACTTGCCGACTTTCAGAAAAATAATTTCGGTGATGAAGATATCTTAGAAACATCTAAAGTGATTGTTGAAAAATCATCGTATAATACATCCGAAGGTCAGTTTGTTGGAATCCCATCATCGGGAGGAATTGCCATCGCAAAAACGCTATGGATAAAAAACAAAGCCATCGAAATCAAAAACGAATATACTGAGAATACCGCTCAGGAAAGAAGCCGATTTACCAAAGCATTACAGATGACATCTTACGAGATGGACCAAAGCAAAATAGCCTCCGAAAGCATTCTCTCACATTCCGATTTAGAAATATTTGACGCCCACATTTCCTTCTTGGAAGACAAAGAATTAAAACAGTCTATTTACTCTTTAATCTCCGAAAACCGGTACACCGCCGAGAAAGCATGGTTTGTAAAAACAGAAGAAATCAAAAACCAATACAAGCAAAGTAAAAACGATTACACACGCGAACGAGCCACCGATATCGAAGACATACAGATACAGTTATTGCGTAAGCTCATAGATGTATCCGAGCTCGACTGGAGCTTTGAAGAGCCTGTCATATTACTTGCCGATAACCTGCAACCTTCGGACACACTCAAGCTCGACCCCAAATACGTCAAAGGATTTATCCTTCGCGAAGGAAACGAAAATTCGCACACCGCAATCCTTGCCCGTTCGCTCGGCATACCTGCCGTATCGGGCGTAGGAACACATATCGACAAAATCACCAAAAATCAAGAAATAATCCTTAACGGGAATACAGGGCTTGTTATCACAGACCCTAAAAATCCGCTTTGGCAACAAACGCAACAAGAGAAAATAGAACGAGATAGCTCGGAAAAAGAACTCAAATACAAATCGTTTACAAAAGCAAAAACGACAGATGGCATCACAGTCGATGTGGAAGCCAACATATCGGGCGTAAGTGACGCATCACTTGCCGCAACCAACGGCGCCGATGGTGTAGGGCTCTTCCGTACCGAACTTTTCTTTATGAACAAAGAAGAAATGCCTACCGAAGATGAACAATATGAGCAATATTGCCGCGTGGCGCGAAGACTCAACGGTACACCACTGACTATCCGTACACTCGATGTGGGAGGCGACAAACCCATATCGTACATCAAAATGCCTAAAGAAGACAACCCTTTCCTCGGGCTAAGAGGAATACGCTTTTCGCTCAAGCACACCGATATATTCCGGCAGCAGATTAGGGCAATACTCAGGGCGAGTGCCGAACATTCCAACATCCGCATTATGTTCCCAATGATAAGTTCCATTTACGAATGGTATCAGGCAAAACGCGAACTCAACCACTGCAAAGACGAACTCAAGCGAAAAGGAGTAAAATTCAACAACGACATCTTGTGTGGCATGATGGTTGAGGTGCCTTCGGTCGTTGTGCTTTCGGATAATTTCGCCAATGAAGCCGATTTTTTAAGCATCGGCACCAATGATTTGTCGCAGTATTTGCTTGCTGCCGACAGGGGGAACAGCCACGTCAAAGACCTTATCACAGAGCTTGACACCGCTGTACTCAACGCTATAAAACAAGTGTGCCGGTCAGCCGAAAAATTCAACAAACCCATCTCTGTCTGTGGCGAGCTGGCCTCCAAAGAAAAAGCCATCCCATACCTCATCAAATACGGTATCCGAAAGCTGAGTGTCAATGCGTTGCAGATACCAAATGTCAAAAAAATAATACGAGAAACCACTACGAAATAAACCATAAAAAATGGAACAAAGAATATTGCAAAACTACGCTGATAAGCTCAAAAAGAATATCCCCGGATTCATATCAGTAACCGTCATAAGTGTTGCCGATGGCTCTACATTAGCCTATTCTTCTCACGAAACATTTACTGAAAATCAGTTAGCCGCCACCTTTCAGCTTGAAGTAATACGTGAAGTAGAAAGAGGATTTGAATTTGTTGATTCCATAGAGCGTAAGAAGATTGACCACGCCATCATTATGGTCGAAAACCAAATACAACTTGTATTCATGATGGTCAACCGATATTTTCTATCGCATATTTTGGTCGATGCGACCAAATCCAATCTTGCGCTTACACGCAAATTCCATGATGATTTTCATCAGCAAGCTATGCAGGAACTCATCGATGCGCTTGGTGGCGAAGCGGCCGCATCGCTACATCCGCTGTTTAGCGAAATGGAATATTTGGATTAATAAAATAGTTTTCGTACATTTGCACCCAAGTTCTTTACAGAACCTCTACAAAGCAAAGGGGTCGACCGGTTTTGACAGTAAGTCGAATTGAAATGTAAGCATGCCGAGCTATGAAATTAATGCTCGATAATCTCTATTTCAACCATTTTAAATGGCGAGAATAACTACGCTCTTGCTGCCTGATCTGAATTATAGTAAGATTTTCGGCCACGTCCCTACAAGGTAGGGAGGCGAGATGTCTCTGAAAAGCCCTTGTTGATGGCGGTTCGTAAAGAGGCACCATAAAAATCAACATCGAAGTATCGTTGCTTCTGCGATACTTCCAAAACTCACGAAGCTACGGATACAGTAGGCGGTTTTTGGCCGGCTTTATCCCGACAATCAAGCAGAAACTAAGCATGTAGAAAGCCTTTGAATTGCTTATTTGGACGAGAGTTCGATTCTCTCCGACTCCACAAGTTGCTCTAAAAATCAAAAAGTTACAAACGTCAGGGACTAAAATAAAAACTGTTTTTTATTTTAGTCCCTGATTTGTTAGATACTCACAGGGGGGCAAAATATGATAGGGTGTATTTTTACAGAGATTTAATTTTCAGCACTTTACAATTTTGTCTTTAAAAATGCCTAAGTGTTATAAAAACAAAAGATAAAAAGACTTATGAAATGTATTCTCTTTTAGATAGAAAAATTCAAATATTTCTATATCGATTAAAAAAGTAAATTCAAATGAAATATCATGCCCAATTTCTTTTGGATAAGGGAAAAAGTAACTTTACAGAAAAAAATAGCACCATGAACACAACAATAATAAGTGCCGAAATAAACTCAGCAGATATTCCCTTTTTTCAATCACTTTTAAAAAAATTAAACGCGAAGAATATAAGTATTGGTATGGATAAAGAACCTGCTAAAATGACGAAAAAAGAATATTTTTCAATGATTGACAAGGCACGAAACCAAAAAGGAAAAGAAGTTACCATAGATGAGCTTAAAAGCAAAATACTGTCTTTGTGATTTACAAAATTATAGAACAGCCTGAATTCTCACTACATATTAAAAAATACCAAAAATCTGGACATAAAAAATTCTTCAAAAAATAGTTTCGCTATTAGAAGATTTTTTTTTTGCCCGGCACGAACTTCTTTTTAGTCAAAAAAACCCGTCATAAATCCAAGAAAATCAATTGCTACAAGGATTTATTCGTTATATTGGTTATTCTATTTATTTTATTTCGTAAATTCGCAACTTTTAGTAAGAGTTTTACCGTTAAACGAGTACGCAAATGAAATTTACAGAGTACAAAGGATTGGATTTGCCCAAAACGGCAGAAGAGATTTTAGCTTTTTGGAAACAAAACAATATATTTGAAAAAAGCATCAGCGAGCGTGAAGGCAGCGAACCGTTCGTGTTTTTTGAAGGACCGCCGTCCGCCAACGGAATGCCCGGCATCCACCACGTAATGGCACGTGCTATCAAAGACATTTTCTGTCGTTACAAAACCCAAAAAGGCTTCCAAGTAAAACGAAAAGCCGGCTGGGATACGCACGGACTTCCCATCGAGCTCGGCGTGGAAAAAGAACTCGGCATCACCAAAGAAGACATCGGTAAGAAAATATCCGTCGAGGATTACAACAAAGCCTGTAAGGAAGCCGTAATGCGGTACACCCACGTGTGGAACGACCTGACCGAACGCATCGGCTATTGGGTGGATATGGAAAATCCGTACGTTACCTACCAGCCCAAATATATGGAAACCGTTTGGTGGTTGCTCAAACAGATGTACGATAAAGGCTTGATTTACAAAGGATATACCATACAGCCGTATTCGCCGGCCGCAGGAACGGGACTCAGTTCGCACGAGCTGAACCAGCCCGGAACCTACCGCGATGTGAGCGACACGACCATCGTTGCCCAATTCAAAGCCCAAAATCCAAAAGAAATACAGAAAATATTCCCAAAATTCGAGGCGTCGGAAAACGTATTTTTCCTCGCTTGGACGACCACCCCTTGGACACTGCCTTCCAACACGGCACTGACGGTCGGGAAAAACATCAATTATGCCCTCGTTAAAACCTTCAACCAATATACGTTTGAGCCTGTTTTCGTGATTTTGGCGGAAAATCTGATAAAAAAAGTGCTTTCGGGCAAATTTTTCCTTTCGGAAGACGACAGCGATTTCAGCGGATATTCTTCTGAAAGCAAAAAAATTCCCTACCAAATCATCGGGACGGTTCAAGGCAGCGGCCTGTTGGAACTTCGTTACGAACAATTGCTCAACTACGCAGCGCCGTGCGAAAATCCTGAAAATGCGTTCCGTGTGATTGCCGGCGATTTCGTTACAACGGAAGACGGTACGGGCATTGTGCATACTGCCCCAACTTTCGGTGCGGACGATGCCAAAGTTGCCAAAGAAGCCACGCCCGAAGTACCGCCGATGCTCGTTTTCGATGAAAATAACAACCGTGTGCCGCTGGTGGATTTGCAAGGGAAATTCCTTCGACATCTGCCCGAAGTCGGTGGGAAATATGTTAAAAACGAATATTACGATGCCGGTTCCATTCCCGAAAAATCGGTCGATGTGGAAATCGCTATCAAACTCAAAGAAGAAAACCGGGCGTTCAAAGTCGAGAAATACGTCCACAGCTATCCGCATTGCTGGCGTACCGACAAGCCCGTTTTGTACTATCCGCTGGACTCGTGGTTCGTGCGAATGACCCAAGTCAAAGACCGAATGTTTGCACTCAACGAAACCATCAACTGGAAACCCAAAGCCACCGGCGAAGGGCGTTTTGGCAACTGGCTCAAAAACGCCAACGACTGGAACCTCTCTCGTTCACGCTACTGGGGCATTCCGCTTCCGATATGGCGGACCGAAGACAAGCAGGAAGAAATCATTATCGGCTCGGTGGAAGCACTCAAAAACGAAATGCAAAAATCGGTCGCCGCAGGGCTGATGCCGAAAGATATTTTTGAAGATTTTGAAATCGGAAATATGTCGGACGAAAATTATGCGAAAATCGACCTCCACAAAAATATCGTCGATACCATTATATTAGTATCGCCTTCGGGCAAACCGATGAAACGCGAAAGCGACCTTATCGACGTATGGTTCGATTCGGGTTCGATGCCGTATGCACAATGGCATTATCCGTTTGAAAATAAAGATTTTATCGACAAAAAAACGAATTTCCCTGCGGATTTCATTGCGGAAGGCGTTGACCAGACACGCGGTTGGTTCTACACCTTGCACGCCATCGCCACGACGGTTTTTGACGGCATCGCCTATAAAAATGTCGTGTCGAACGGATTGGTTTTGGACAAAAACGGACAGAAAATGTCCAAACGATTGGGCAATGCGGTTGACCCGTTTTCAACTATTGAAGAATACGGTCCCGATGCCACCCGCTGGTATATGATTTCCAACGCCAATCCTTGGGACAACCTCAAGTTTGACATTGAAGGCGTGGCGGAAGTACGCCGCAAATTCTTCGGAACGCTTTATAATACGTATTCGTTTTTTGCGCTGTATGCGAATATCGACGGTTTTTCTTACGAAGAAGCCGATATTCCGATGGAACAACGCCCCGAAATCGACCGCTGGATACTCTCGGAACTGCATACGCTTATCCGCAAGGTTGATGACGCTTTCGCAGAATACGAACCTACGCGAGCCGCACGCCTCATTTCCGATTTCGTACAGGAAAATCTGAGCAATTGGTACGTGCGTTTGTCGAGAAGACGTTTCTGGAAAGGCGAATACGGCACGGACAAAATTTCGGCGTACCAAACGCTTTACAGCTGTCTTTCCGCCGTAGCGAAACTTACCGCCCCGATTGCTCCGTTCTATGCCGAACGGCTGTACAAAGACCTTGTTGCCGTTACCGGAAAAGAAACGGCGGAGAGCGTTCACTTGGCGGATTTCCCGGTATCGGAGGCTTCGTGTATCGATGCTTCGCTGGAAAGCAAAATGGAAAAAGCACAAACCATTTCGTCATTGGTGCTGTCGCTTCGCAAACGCGAGATGATAAAAGTGCGGCAGCCGTTGCAAAAAATTATGATTCCGACCCTGAGCGATGCCGAAAAAGCTGAAATTGAAGCGGTTGCCGACCTTATCAAATCGGAAGTAAACGTGAAGGAAATCGAACTTATCGACGATGCTTCGGGGATTTTGGTCAAGCAAATCAAACCGAATTTCAAAACGCTCGGCCCTCGTTTCGGTAAGGAAATGAAATCGGTAGCGGCTGTAATTCAGTCGTTTGGACAGGAAGACATCCAAAATCTTGAAAAAAATGGTTCGATTGTTGTGAAAGTTGGTGAAAATTCCGTAACTTTAAGCCTCGAAGATGTGGAAATCGCTTCGCAAGATATTGAGGGCTGGCTCGTGGCGAGTGCGGGAAGCCTTTCGGTAGCACTTGACATCCACATCACGGACGAACTGAAAAAAGAAGGCATCGCACGCGAATTGGTGAACCGCATTCAGAATATCCGCAAGGACAGCGGCTATGAAGTAACGGACAAAATCGTGGTGCAGTTGCAGAAACAAGCCGCCATTGAAGCCGCCGTAACGGACAATATGGACTATATAAAGAACGAAACCTTAACCGCCGAGTTACATTTTGTTAATGCGGTTGAACGTGGGGAAGACATCGTTTTTGACGATATTTCGACCCGGATTTTTATTAACAAACATATCTAAAAAAGTGTGCTATGGACGACAATATTAAAGTAAGGTACTCCGACAAAGACTTGGAGGAGTTCAAAGTACTGATTGAGGACAAAATCAAGAAAGCCCAAAAGGATTTGGAACTTTTGAAAAGTTCGTATATGAACTCGGGCACGAACGGCACGGAGGATACTTCGCCGACTTTCAAGGCGTTTGAGGAAGGCTCAAAAGTGATGAGCAAAGAGTCAAACACGGCATTGGCAATCCGCCAAGAGAAGTTTATCCGCGACCTGAAAAATGCTCTTATCCGTATCGAAAATAAAACGTACGGAATTTGTAGAGTTACGGGCAAACTTATTGATAAACAACGACTTTTGCTCGTGCCGCACGCTACGATGAGCATTGAAGCGAAGAATATGCAGCGGTAACAAAATGCTAAAAGCTGTCTTGAAAACTATTTTCTAAGACAGCTTTTTTTTTAAATAATATGAGTTTGATGTAAGAAAGCGTTGATTTACAATGTTTTCTTACATCAAACTCACGTTGTTTTATGCCGCTTCAGATTTCGATGACAACAAAAAAAA
>JAUNTM010000084.1 GCA_030538675.1 Capnocytophaga sp. | reverse complement strand
ATAGCCGTATTGCTTACGTTTATTTTTTTAGGTATTAGCAAGGGATAAATTTCAGCTGTTCTTGGTTTCTTTTGCTCTTATCCGCCCTAATTCTTTCACTCGCATAGCCCACTCATAGCTCATCAGGCCACGCACACGGCTGTCCGCTTGCTTTGAATGACGGACGCTGGGCATTTACTTTTCTCAAATGTTTTCCGAGTTTTTTTGACAATGACCGCACCAATTTTGGCTGTGTAGCTGCGAGATTTATCGTTTCGCCAATATCTTCGGAAATATTAAAAAGTTCCTTTTTGCCCGTTTCGTAATAGTAGATGAGTTTCCAATCGCCACGGCGGATGCTGCACGTTGGTCCTATGCCCGGCCCGTCGTTGCCCCAAAGGTTCGGAAAATTCCAATAAAAGCTACGGTTCTTATTTTTTTCGGAAGGGTTGGATAAAACAGGCATAAAACTCTTACCGTCAATAGGTTGTTTCGTTTTATAATTTTTAATTTGAGCCATTTCAAGGATAGTAGGAAAAAAATCCTCGATGATGACTTTGGTATCGGTATGGCTTCCGGGCATTGTTTTCTTCGGATATTTCACAATCATCGGCTCGCGGATACCGCCTTCGTAAGCCGACCCTTTACCACTGTTGAGCGGTGCGTTGTGAACGTGAAGCGGCAAATCCCGCCAACCGCCTTCGGACGACAAACCGCCGTTGTCTGCCATAAAAATCACCACTGTATTATCTTCCAAATCATTGTTTTTCAGATAGTTCATCAAGTCACCCAGACTTTTGTCCATTCCCTCGATAAGCGATGCGTAAGCGGCTTCTTTGCTGCTCAATCCCTGCTGAATGTATTTGTCATAAAACCGCATATCCTTGTCCACAGGCACGTGAATGGCGTAATGCGACATATAGAGAAAAAACGGCTTTTGGTTATCTTTAGCGTTATTTAACGCTTTAATAGCTTCAAGCGTAAGAGCTTCGGTAGCGAAAATGTCTTCTCCCCAATAGGCTCCTAATCCCGGTATGGCATTCACGGGTGAAGGCTTCCCGTCGGTTCGGTTTCCGAAATTTTGCTCGCCCAGATAGCTTGCCAAACCGCCGGCAGCGTGCCCTGAAATATTCACGTCAAACCCCAAATGCAACGGATTTTCGCCCGGCGTCCCGATAGCTCCCCAGTGGGCTTTCCCACAGTGGATAGTATGGTAGCCGTTGTCTTTCAAAATTTGGGAAAGAGCCGTAATTTCATAAGCATTCTCGGTCGGTACTTGGGCGATTCCGTTCACATTCCAGTCTGGGAATGAGAGTGTTTCGCTTTTTCGGTCGGTTGATTTGTTTTTGAAGAGTGTCCAGTTCGTAACTCGGTGGCGTGCGGCATTCATTCCCGAAATCAGGCTCACGCGCGTTGGCGAACAAACGCTACTGGCATAGGCTTGCGTGAATTTCATTCCTTCATCGGCGAGGCGTTCCATAGCAGGTGTGTGGTAACGCTCGTTGAGTGGCGTCTTTTCCGTCCAAAACGGTACGGAAGTGTCCTGCCAGCCCATATCGTCCACCATGAAAAGAATGATATTCGGACGGTCATTTTGGGCATTTGCAATCGAAAAAACAAAAAAGAATAAAACAAACCAGATGAAATTTTTCATAAAATATTTTTTTTATTGAAAGCTGAAAATGACTTTTTTAGTTGAAAAACATTGTGCTTTACAATTTTCAGCGCTCCTCCCTCGCAAAGATACGTTTTTATAATGAAAAAATAAAAAAAATACATTTTGTTTCACAATAAAGCAATACTTTTGCAGTCTCTAAAAAAATACAGATGCAAAAGAAATTCATTCCACTGGCACTCGGCGGGCTGGCTATTGGGACAACCGAGTTTGTTATTATGGGGATACTGCCCGATGTGGCGGCAACGCTGGGCATCAGCATTCCCACGGCAGGACACCTCATCTCCTCCTATGCACTCGGCGTGGTGGTTGGTGCCCCTATTTTGGTAGGCTATTCTGCCAAATTTCCACCCAAGAAAATCCTTACCGCATTGATGGTGCTTTTTACGGTTTTTAATGCACTTTCGGCATTAGCTCCAAGTTATGAAACGATGATGGCGGCACGTTTTTTCTCAGGATTGCCGCATGGAGCATTTTTTGGAGTTGGCACGGTGGTCGCGGTTCGTTTGGCTCGGGTGGGTAAGCAAGCCCAAGCGGTAGCAGCCATGTTCAGCGGACTTACGGTAGCCAATCTGGCGATGGTTCCGGTAGCGGTTTTCATAGCCCATTTACTACATTGGCGGGTAGCGTTCGGCATTGTCGCACTTTTAGGATTGGCAACCCTCATCGCACTCCGCTGGTGGTTACCTATACTTGACAGCCAGCGTACGGTGGGGCTTCGGAGCGAATTGCAGTTCTTCAAAACGGGACGGGCATGGAATATTATCGCCATTACTTCTATCGGATTTTGCGGACTGTTTGCGTGGTTCAGTTATATTTCGCCACTATTGACCAAAGTATCAGGATTTGCCGAAGAATCCGTGTCATATATTATGGTATTGGCAGGAGCGGGAATGGTGGTCGGCAACCATTTGGGCGGTATTTTGGCAGATAAAATAAAACCGCTTACTGCCGTCGGGCTCTTGCTCTTATTGATGATAGTAGCGTTAGTTGCCGTGTATCTATTTTCAGAAAATAAAATAGCCTCATTGGTGCTTACCTTCACTTGCGGAGCATTGTCCATGTCGGCGGGAACGCCCCTAAATATGCTGATGCTCCGTGCCGCAAAAAACTCCGAAATGATGGCAGCGGCATTTATGCAGGCAGCGTTTAACGTAGCCAATTCGTTGGGAGCATTTTTCGGAGGATTGCCCTTAGTGTACGGATTATCATACAATTATCCGTCGCTTGTCGGGGCAGCACTGGCGCTTTTGGGGGTAGTATTGGTATACATATACTATCGAAATTATGGAAAAGAAAAGAACATTTAAAACAAGATTTCTCCGACATTTTTTTTGAGATTTGTTAACCGGTAAATGACTGTTATTTTTCGTAGATTTGTCAGCATAATAATTTTAATGACAAGCGAATGGATTTCCACAAAGCACTCCAGTTTTTGATAGATTTGCAATGCAACAACCACCGCAATTGGTTCCAAGAAAACAAAGAACGTTACCAACAGAGCCATGACGAATTTCTTGATTTTGTAACCCGCATCATCGAGCAAATAGCCTCCTTTGATGCCGGTATTCAAGGCGTACAAGCCAAAGATTGCGTGTATCGCATCTACCGGGATGTCCGTTTTTCAAAAAACAAAGAACCATACAAAACGCACTTCGGAGCAAACATCGCACAAGGCGGAAAGAACGCCGTTCGCTCGGGCTACTACCTACATTTACAACCCGATGCGTCCTTTATTGGCGGCGGTGTATACGCCCCCGACAGCGCCACTTTACTCGCTTTACGCAAACATATTTTTCATCATCCCGACGAATTCCAAAACATTCTCAGCAAGCCTCAGTTCTCAAAACTATTCCCCTCACTTTGGGGCGACAAGCTAAAATCAGCACCCAAAGGATTCCCAAAAGACTGCCAAGCCATCGAGTTGCTCAAATACAAACACTATATCGTTACCACCGAGTTAGAGAATGATTTTTGGACAACAGGCGACCCAATCCGAAAAGCAGTCGGAATATTTCGAATACAATACGAATTCAACTCATTTTTAGACGAAGTATTTGACGATTTTTAGCATTATAAACCAATATATTTTATCTTTGCCGCAAAACTCAAACACTATGCTCAAAAAAGGAAGTAAACTATACAGCATTCTCACAGGAACTTGCCCAAAATGCCACAACGGACCCATGTACGTTGCCAGAAATCCATATTTATTAGGAACAACCGTTAAAATGCACGAACGCTGTCCGCATTGCAATTTCAAATACAAAGTAGAACCCTCGTTTTTTTACGGAGCGATGTACGTAAGTTACGGCGTAGGCGTAGCAGTTGCCGTAGCTGCTTTCGTCATCAGCTATTTGATTTTAGGGTTGGGACTCAAAGCAAGCTTCATCGCCATAGTCCTAACCTTAGTCTTTACGATGCCTTTAATCATCCGTATTTCGCGCAATATTTGGATTAACATATTCGTATCTTACGACCCGCAAAAAGCACAATAACATTTTTTTTACGAGGGCGTGCCCCCAAAAAAAGAACAGTTATTGCCCGAAAATAAAGTTTATCGGCTTACCCCATTTTCAAATTTCCAAAATATCACATTTTTTCATTTTTTGGGGTCGGGCTTTCCGCTGCAATACACTCGCGAAAACGCTTTTTTTGCACGCCCTGCGGTGGCTTCCGCCGGTCGCCCCCGCAGTGTCGGCAAAAAAATAGCGTTCCGCTTCGCTTTATTTCCGCTGCAATCCCTCACGCAAGGGAACAGGGAACAAGAGGAAATAGCCAAAAGCCTACAATAACAAACAAAAATCCCTCTTCGAACAGAGGGATTTTGTGTTATTGAAAATCGTTTTCTTCATCACTCTCCATACCGAGAGCTTCGTATATATATTTAAAAGTAGAAAGCAATTTGGGTTTCCCGTTTACAATGGCAACATCATGTTCGAAGTGAGCCGAAGGTTTCCCGTCAGCGGTCAATATAGTCCATTTGTCGCGGAGTTGTTTTACCTTATGTGTTCCCATATTTATCATCGGCTCAATAGCAACCACCAAGCCTTCTTGGAATTTTTTACCACTCCCTCGTTTACCATAATTAGGCATTTCGGGGTCTTCGTGCATTTTCTTTCCCACACCATGCCCGACCAACTCACGCACCACGCCATAACCGTGGCTTTCACAATATTTTTGAATAGCAAATCCCACATCACCCACTCGGTTTCCAACTTTGAATTCTCGGATACCTACATAAAGGGATTCTTTGGTAACTTCCAACAGTTTTTTAGTTTCGGGAGCTACTTCGCCCACTTCAAAAGTATAAGCGTGGTCGCCGTAAAAACCATTTTTCAGCGCCCCGCAATCTATCGAGATGATGTCGCCATCTTCCAGCGGTGTGTTGTTCGGGATTCCGTGAACCACTTGGGCATTAGGACTCGTACACAAAGTGTTAGGAAATCCATACATACCCAAAAATCCGGGAGTTGCTCCTTCACTTCGGATGTATTCTTCGGCAATTTTGTCCAATTGCAGTGTCGTAACGCCGGGTTTTATTTCTTTGGCAAGAACGCCAAGTGTCCGCGATACTATGCGTGCACTTTCTTTTAAAAGTTCAATTTCTTCAAGAGTTTTCAAATATATCATGGGGCAAAGGTAGCAAAATTTGCAATGTTATGTCAAAAAAAATGAAAATCCGCTCCCAATAGAAAACGGATTTTCATCCATAAAAAGATATTATTTTTTGAATGTTTTCAGCAATTGCGTTGTCGAGCTGTCGTGAGCCGAAATAGTTTCACTTTCAATGTCTTTGAGCGTCGTGTTGGCAAGCTGTTTGCCCAATTCCACACCCCATTGGTCATAACTGTAAATATTCCAAATGATGCCCTCAACGAATATTTTGTGTTCGTACATCGCGATAAGCGACCCCAAACTTTTCGGTGTCAATTTATCAATAAGAAAAGTCGTAGTCGGGCGGTTTCCTCCAAAAACCTTGAACGGAACGAGCGTTTCATTTACATTTTCACCCATTTCAGCAATTACTTGCCCACGCGTTTTTCCTTTGAGAAGCGCTTCGGTTTGGGCAAAAAAGTTTGCCATCAATTTATTATGATGGTCGGAATTTCCGTAAAGCGAATGTTTGAACCCGATAAAATCCGCAGGAATAAGTTTCGTACCCTGATGTATCAACTGGAAAAAAGCATGCTGGGAGTTCGTTCCCGGTTCGCCCCAAATAATCGTACCCGATTGATAATCAAGTGGTTTCCCGTTTCGTCCTACTTGCTTTCCGTTACTTTCCATAATACCTTGTTGCAAATACGCCGCAAAACGATGCAAATATTGCGTGTACGGGATAATTGCCTGGCTTTCAGCTCCGTAGAAATTATTGTACCAAACGCTGAGCAACGCCGTGATGACAGGGATATTTTCCCCGAAAGGCGTATTTTTGAAATGCTCGTCCATCAAAAATGCGCCTTCCAAAAGTTCGTCAAAATGTTCGTAACCTACTGAAAGTGCGATAGATAGTCCCACGGCACTCCACAGTGAAAACCGTCCGCCGACCCAGTCCCACATCGGGAATACGTTAGCGGCATCAATGCCAAATTCGTCTATTTTTTTCAAATTGGTTGATACGGCAACAAAATGCTTGGCAACATCTTCATTTTTAGCCGATTGCAAAAACCATTCTTTAATTGTCGTGGCATTGCTGAGCGTTTCCTGCGTCGTAAACGTTTTTGATACGATGACAAAAAGCGTTGTTTCAGGATTCAAATGTTTGATGGTTTCCATCACGTGGTCGCCGTCCACATTGCTCACAAAGTGAATGTTGAGGTGGTTTTTGTAGAAACGGAGAGCTTCGCAAACCATCGCCGGACCAAGGTCAGAACCACCGATACCGATATTGACCACATCGGTAAAGGCTTTGCCTGTGTAGCCTTTTCGTTTTCCGCTGATGATTTCTTCCGAAAAAGTTTTTATTTTCTGTTTGACCGCAATGATTTCGGGCAACACGTTTTCTCCGTCCACCTTAATGACGCTGTCATTTTTGGCACGTAGTGCGGTGTGCAGTACAGCACGGTTTTCGGTAGCGTTGATGTGGCTTCCGCCGAAATATTTCTCCGTAGCGTCTTTCAGTCCGCATTCTTCTGCGAGTTGCAATAGGAGTTTGACGGTGGTGTCATCAATACGGTTTTTGGAATAATCCACAAGGAAATCATTCCATTGGATAGTCAGCTTCTTAGCTCTTTCGGGATCGTTTTCGAAGTATGTTTTCGTATGTACGTTTTTCGTTTCCTCGAAGTGTTTTTGCAAGGATTTCCAAGCGTTGGTTTCGGTTGGATTTACAGATTGTAACATAATATTTTATAATTGCGAAATATGTTTTTGTTCTATTTCCAGCATAGGGTCTATTTCCGTAGCAGGTTTTGCTTTGAGGAGATCAAGTTGTGTTTTTAGTGAAGCAATATCCTCTAAGTATTTGTCTTTCAGCTTTTCGTCAATAGGTTCTGACGGCGGAAGTGCTTCGGTCAGAGGGTCAACCTGTATGTTATTTTTCCAAAAACGGTAGCAAACGTGCGGTCCTGTGGCGAGTCCCGTACTTCCCACCTTGCCGATGATGTGCCCTTGCGGAACGTGTTGTCCTTTTTTGACCAATATTTTCGACATGTGCAGGTATTGGGTTGTGTACGTTTTGTTATGCCTGATTTTCACGTAGTTACCATTTCCTCCCGAGTAGCCGGATTCGATGACCGTCCCCGATGCCGTAGCACGGATGGGCGTTCCGTGAGGAGCCGCATAATCTGTCCCTTTGTGGGCTTTCCATGTTTTTTGGACGGGGTGGAAGCGGTTGAGCGAAAATCTTGAAGAAATGCGGAAGATATCGAGCGGTGCTTTGAGGAACATCCGCTTCATGGTATTTCCGTTTTCGTCATAATACCCTTTTTTATTGGCGATAGAATCCGTAACATAATTAAAGGCGTAATACGGCGTGCCTTTATGTTCAAAATAAGCCGCTTTCACGTTGGAAACGCCGGCGTAAATCGTATCGTCCACATAGCGTTCTTCGTAAATGATTTTGAACGTATCGCCTTCGCGGAGATGAAAAAAATCGACCGTATAATCGAATATTTGCGAGAGGTTGAACGCCACGTTGTAACTCATGCCCGCATCAAGTACCGACTCGGTTAAGTTATTTTTGATATGCCCGATACCTTCTTTTTCAATGATAGTAATTTTGCGTTTTTCGTTGTATGCGTAGATGGAATCCGCCATTTGCACCACTACGTAATCCGTAAGGTTGGGTTGGTAGATAAAGCTGTTCGGCTTTTCAGGATTATTTTTATCAAAAAGAAGCGCGTAAGCCTTTCCGACTCTAAGTGTCCGAGGGTCAAACACATCTTTGGTCTTGTCAGAAATTTCGTGTATTTCAGAAATTCCCATATTATTGAGAGCCAATATCTTACCGAAAGTATCACCGCTTTTGACGGTATCTTTCACGATGTCAAACTCATCTAAGTTAAACCCGAATTCGAACACAGGCGGTTTTGGTTCTTCTTCTACTATTACCTCTTCATTGCTTTCTTGATTGTCTTTGCACGACCACAGCACCGCTCCCGCCATAAGGAGTAATGCACCACTTTTAAAAAATCGTTTCATGAACCCTTTGTATTGTGTTTGTTGTATAAAGTTCTGTTTTTCCTTATAAATCTGCCAAATATCGGAATAAAATCTGACTTTAAAAACACTTTCGGGGAAAATTTATGATTTCAGGCTTATTTTTTAAGTAAAGTAGGGTGTTTCAGCCCCTTAAAGTCGTTCAGTTCGGCAACTAACGACCCCACCCGAAGGCTTGCCCGTACTTTGACGGGAACGCGGTTGGCATCGTCCGAAATCCATACCGTAAGACTCTCCTGCTCTTTGAAAACCCGCCCGTCTTTCACCAAAGGACGAAAAATCATGGTAGGAATCGTACCGAAACTCGTTTTCACATTTTCTTTGCCGATAAATTTCAGCCTGAAATTGAACAATTCGTCATCGTCAAACAGCATGTCCATACCTATTTCCTGTCCGTTCTGTATGTTGTCGAGCTCGGGACGGTTGCGTAGTGCATACACACCCGATATCAAATCGTGGATACCCGGCGTAGTTGCCAGATAGGTAATGGTGTCATTCTTAACGTTGTTGATTTTCGCTTTGTTTTTATCGTGGTCAAACGTAACTTTAAGGTGTTTGGTGTAGCCGCCCTCGTGGATGTTTCGGATAAAATAACGGGGAAGACCGTCTTTTTTTGAAAAATAACTTTCATAAACATCGTCCACACGGAAAAATACGCGGGCGAGTCCCGTGGTAGAACCTTTGCCGACCGCATGGAAAACTTTTTCTCCGTTATACGTGTCTTCTTTCACTTCAAGCGTAGCAAAACTGGCGTTAAAGATACCGTACCGTACCTTGAACCGAAGCCATTCACCACTTTGGAAAGCATCCTTGTTTTGTGCTGACAAAGAGTGAATTAAGACATTTGAAATGAAGATAGCAAATAAAAGTAATTGTTTTTTCATGGCAATTTTTTTTGTTTCGGCGATAAAAATACAATAAACGTACCAAAGTAAAAAATAGAAAATTTCCCACAAGGAAAAATCTGGTAAATATCCATAAAAAAAAGCCCGATATTAACTATCGGACTTTTCCATTAACCAACCAAAACTTTAAATTATGAAAACTATTATTTGAAGTTTTACAATGAGCTACCACCCTCATTGCTCTGCAAAGGTACGCCTTTTTTTTGAAATGCAATAGTAAAACTCATATTTAACAGTTATTTATATTGCTCAACCCTTATATGTTACTGAAAGTATAACAAAAACTTTGTTTTTGAGTGTAAAGAGCTATTTTTTACCCCAAAGCAACATCAAGCGACATCATAATAATGAAGCCCAACACAAACCCCAACGTGGATAAATCCGTGTTTTTATTCAATTGGGTTTCGGGAACAACCTCCTCGATGACTACATAAAGCATCGCTCCGGCGGCAAAAGCCAGTGCGTAAGGCAGCATCGGGGTAAAAAATGTAACCGCCAATGCTCCCGTAACGCCCGCAATCGGTTCCACTAAAGCAGAGGCTTGTCCGTACAGAAAACTCCTGCGGCGGCTCATTCCCATACGGCGCAACGGCATCGCAACGGCAATCCCTTCGGGGAAATTCTGTAACCCGATACCGACCGCCAATGTAACCGCTCCCGCAATCGAAGCTTCGGGAATGCCTGCCGCCACACCACCGAAAAGTACGCCTACCGCCAATCCTTCGGGAATGTTGTGCAGCGTAATTGCCAGCGTGAGTAAGGTAGTGCGTTGCCACGAAGTTTTGACGCCTTCGGGATTTTTGAACCCGATATGCAAGTGCGGCAGTGATTTATCCAACGCAAAAATAAAAAGTGCTCCCAAGAAAAAACCCACCGCGGCAGGAATTACTTTGGCAAATCCTTCGCCTCCGCTCATCGCAATGGCAGGCGAAAGCAAACTCCAAAAACTCGCTGCTACCATCACGCCGCCCGTAAAACCAAGCATACTGTCCATCAGCGTTTGGTTCAGCGTTTTCACGAAAAATACTAAAGAAGCCCCCAAAGCGGTAACAAACCACGTGAAGAGTGTTGCCAGCAACGCCGCTTTTATCGGGTCGATGCTTTCAAAATAGGCTATAATGGTCTCCATATATGACAGATACTATTTTTTTCGGCTACAAAGATATAATTTTTTAGTCTAATCTAAAAAAGATTAAAGAGTCAAATTCCCAAATTCGTTTTGTTAGAAGAGTGGCATTTCCAAATTTTCAAATCAACCCCCATTAAGAGTGGCATTTTCAAATTTCCAAATCAACC
>JAUNTM010000083.1 GCA_030538675.1 Capnocytophaga sp. | reverse complement strand
TTCAAATTCCCAAATCTTCAAATTAAAAAAATTACATATCCCCCATTTCTTTGGCGAGTTCGGCATTTTGTTCTTTGTAGATACCGTCTTCGAGTTTGCTTCGGATGGCCGAAAATGCTTCGAGCGTTTGTTCAATATCTTCTTTGGTGTGCGAAGCTGTCGGAATCATTCTTAGCAAAATCAATCCTTTAGGAATTACAGGATACACAACGATTGATAAGAAAATGTTGTAATTTTCACGCAAGTCGTTTACCATCGCCATTGCTTCGGGAATGCTTCCATGCAGATACACGGGCGTAACGCAGGTGTTGGTCGTTCCGATGTTAAAACCTCGTTCTTTTAATCCGTTTTGCAATAAATTAACATTATCCCAAAGTTTGGTTTGCAGTTCGGGCATCGTTTCCATCATTTCCAAACGCTTTAATGCACCTTTGACGAAAATCATCGGAAGTGATTTGGCAAACATTTGCGAACGCAAGTTATATTTCAGATAATCAATGACTTTTTTGTCGGCAGCAAGAAACGCCCCAATGCCCGCCATTGATTTGGCAAAGGTCGCAAAATATACGTCGATACCGTCTTGTACGCCTTGGGCTACACCCGTTCCTTCGCCTTTCGGTCCCAGCGTACCGAAACCGTGAGCATCATCAACGAGCAAACGGAAATCATATTTTTCTTTGAGAGCAACAATTTCTTTGAGTCGTCCTTGTTCGCCACGCATCCCAAAAACGCCTTCGGAAATCACTAAAATTCCACCGCCTGTTTCGTTGGCAATTTTGGTGGCACGTTGCAGGTTTTTCTCGAGGCTTTCTATATTATTGTGTTGGTACGTGAAGCGTTTTCCGAAATGCAACCGCACACCGTCAATGATACAAGCGTGAGAATCAACATCATACACAATAACATCGTTCTTCGTAACCAATGCATCAATGGCAGAAACCATTCCCTGATACCCGAAATTCAACAAATAAGCGGCTTCTTTGTGTACAAATTTTGCCAAACGTCGTTCCAATTCCTCGTGCCAGTCGGTGTGTCCGCTCATCATTCGGGCTCCCATCGGGTAGGCAGCACCGAATTCGGCAGCTGCTTCGGCATCTACTTTACGCACTTCAGGATGATTTGCCAATCCTAAATAATCGTTAATACTCCAGTTGAGAATTTCTTTTCCGTGGAATTTCATTCTCGGACCGAGTTCGCCTTCCAATTTCGGAAATACATAATATCCTTCGGCATGCTCTGACCAACGCCCGATATGCCCTTTATTAGCATAAATATGCTCAAATAAATCTCTCATATTGCTTTTTTGTTTGTATTAAAATGACTATTTTCTATTTAAGAAATAATTGTCTTCAAGTTATTGTTTATCTAAAAAACCTTGTTCTTTCATCCATCTATCGTTATATATTTTGCTCATATAACGCGAACCGTGGTCGGGAAAAAGAATAACGACAAAGCTGTTTTCGTCAAATTCGCCCAACTCGGCATACTGTCGTGTAGCGAGCAATGCCGCACCACTCGTATAGCCCATAAAAAGCCCTTCGGTTCTCGCTAACTCTCTCGCTGTCAAAGCACTATCTTTGTCGGTTACTTTTACAAAACGGTCGATAGCGTCAAAATCCGTAGCTGTCGGGATAAGGTTTTTTCCCAATCCTTCTATTTTATACGGATAAACTTCATTGCTGTCAAACTGCCGTGTTTCGTGGTATTTTTGGATAGCCGAGCCGTACGCATCAACGCCCAATATTCGGATGTTCGGATTTTTTTCTTTCAGATACCGCCCGATACCCGAAATCGTGCCGCCCGTACCGCTACAAACCACTACGTGCGTAACTTTTCCTTGGGTTTGCTCCCAAATTTCAGGTCCCGTAGTATGATAATGGGCATCAGTATTTTTACTGTTAAAATATTGGTTAATATACACAGAATTCGGCGTTTCGGCATGAATCCGCTTAGCAACTTCATAATAGGAACGCGGGTCGTCGGGAGCAACGTTGGCAGGACAGAGATGTACTTCCGCTCCGAGGGCTTCCAGCATTTCTACTTTGTCCATTGACGATTTGTCGCTAATCGCAATAATACATCTATAGCCTTTGATAGCCCCAATCATGGAAAGGCTGAATCCCGTATTGCCCGAGCTCGTTTCCACAATGGTACTTCCGGATTTTAGCACGCCTTCTTTCTCGGCTTGTTCAATGATGTATTTGGCAATGCGGTCTTTGGACGATTGTCCGGCGTTAAACGCCTCAACCTTAGCGTAGTATTTTCCAAGCAAACCTTTGGTAACTTTTTTTAGCCGTACAAGCGGCGTATTGCCTACCAAATCAAGGAGGCTTTCGTGAACATTCAAACGGGTGTCTGTCTGCATTTTTTTATAATTTCTGCCCGCAAAGGTACAAAAAAAAATGTTCGAAAGACTTTTTTATAAGGAAAATCTACCTTGGTTTCAGTGTCCGGAAGTCTTCCCAAATACACTTGAAATATAGTCTTGAATTGTGTATCTTTGTGCCTTAAATGCTTTTTTTTTAAAAAATTCAACTAAAACCAGCATTCAATAGATTAAAAATCAAAACAATACTTATTGGATGAGAAAACATCATCCGTAATTTCAATTTTTTTAAAAAATATAAAAATGAAATATTACATCATAGCAGGAGAAGCATCGGGCGACCTTCATGCTTCCAATCTGATGAAAGCCATTTTGGAAGAAGACCCGCAAGCCGAGTTTCGTTTTTGGGGCGGTGATTATATGCAAGCCGCTGGCGGAACGTTGGTCAAACATTATCGTGATTTGGCGTTTATGGGTTTTGCCGAAGTGTTGATGAACCTGCGTACCATTCTTCGCAATTTGGATTTTTGCAAAAAAGATATTCTTTCATTCAAACCCGATGCCGTTATCTTTGTGGATTATCCGGGATTTAATTTGCGGATAGCCAAATGGGCAAAAAAGCAAGGTATCCCAACACATTATTATATATCACCACAAATATGGGCTTGGAAAGAAAGCCGTATAAAAGACATCAAACGTGATGTTGATGCGATGTACGTAATCTTGCCGTTTGAAAAAGATTTTTATGAGCAAAAACATCAGTTTCCCGTACATTTTGTGGGGCATCCGTTGCTTGATGCTATCGGCAACCGGCAAGTAACCGATGGACTGGCTTTTCGGAAAGAAAATGGATTGGATGAGCGTCCTATCATAGCGTTGTTGCCCGGAAGCCGAAAACAAGAAATCGTCAAAATGTTGCAGGTAATGCTTTCTGTAGTCAACGAACATCATGATTATCAATTTGTTATCGCAGGTGCACCTTCGCAGGAATATGCTTTTTACGAGCCTTTCATTACCGACGAAAATGTGCATTTCGTAAGTGGAAAAACATACGATTTGCTTTCCGTAGCCACAGCAGCTTTGGTTACCAGTGGTACGGCTACGCTCGAAACGGCTTTGCTTGGCGTACCCGAAGTGGTTTGCTACAAGGGCAATCGCATATCGTATGAAATTGCGAAACGCATCATCAAACTCAAATACATTTCGCTCGTTAATCTCATTATGGACAAGCCTGTAGTTACCGAACTCATTCAAAATGAGCTAAATACTGAAAATTTAAAAAAAGAATTAAATTTAGTTTTAAACGAAACGAACAGAAAAAGAATACGAAATGACTATGAAAAATTGGTACAGAAATTGGGGGGAGTAGGAGCAAGCAAGCGTACTGCCCAATTAATTGTCAATTCTGTAAAAATAAACAAATAAATTGAAAAGTATAGATAAAAAAATAAGACATGTGGAGAAAAAAAAGCCCAATACTATCCGAGTGGCTTATTATAGAGGCTACAAAAAAACGGCAGATGACAATTTAAAATCTTTGCTTCCAAAGGACGAACACGACATCCAAGCAGTTGAAAAATGGAATCGTTTTGCTATCGACGGAATTAAACCGACTGTTCCGGATTTGTTGGTTTGGTTGCAAGATTTGAATTGGCCAGTCGCTCAGCCAATTGCTTTATTTTTATTGAATTTTATAGATGAAATAACCAATGAAATCCTTAAAATACTACAAACTGATGATGAAGTTTGGAAATACAATTTGATTCATGTTTTTGGAGAAAATATAAATGATGCTAAACTGAAAAAAGAAATCATCCGTTTGGCGAAATTCCCTACAGATTCTGAAAAAAGTGAAGAAATAGATTTGATTTCAAAAAAAATAATACAAAAATGGAATACGGAAAAATGAGAAATAAACCGTTACAAAAAGTTGTCGTTTTGTTGTTTTTCATGATAATTTCATGCGTTTCTGTACCGCCACCACAGCCCTCAGGAGCTTTGCCTTCGGCACGCCAATTGGCTTGGCACGAATTGGAGTACTACGCTTTCATTCATTTCAATATGAATACCTTTACCGATATGGAATGGGGCATGGGAAACGAAAACCCCGAATGGTTTAATCCAACAGAATTAGATACTGAACAATGGGCAAAAGTAGCGAAAGATGCAGGCATGAAAGGGATTATCATTACTGCCAAACACCACGACGGATTTTGCTTATGGCCTTCGGCATATACCGAACATTCGGTTAAAAATTCGCCTTGGAAAGACGGAAAAGGCGATATACTCAAAGAACTTTCGGAATCGTGTCGCAAATACGGACTCAAATTGGGCGTATACCTTTCGCCTTGGGACAGGCATCATTCCGAATACGGGCGAGAAGCGTATGTCGATTATTTTCACAATCAATTAAGAGAATTATTAACACAATACGGAACTGTTTTTGAAGTCTGGTTCGATGGTGCCAACGGAGGTTCTGGCTACTACGGTGGAGCTAACGAACACCGAACCATAGATAGCAAAACCTATTACCAATGGGATAAAGTAACGCAAATCGTACGCGAATTACAACCCGAAGCTGTCATATTTGGCGATGGCGGTCCCGATGTGCGTTGGATAGGCAACGAATCGGGATATGGCACCCAAACTAATTGGGCGTCGTTTGACAATACCAAAGTATGGGCTGGACATTCGGTAAAAGAACACTTACAACGTGGCGACGAAAATGGCGATAAATGGATACCTGCCGAAGCCGATGTATCTATCCGCCCGGGATGGTATTATCATAAAAGAGAAGACCACTTGGTGCGTTCGTTGCCCGAAATGGTTGATATTTATTACCATTCGGTAGGGCGTAATGCTTCTTTACTGCTCAATCTGCCTGTTGACACAAGAGGATTGGTACATGAAAACGATATCATCCGCTTGCAAGAACTCAAAGCGGTCATCGATGCAGACTTTGCTGACAATCTGGCAACCAAAGCAACCGTGAAAGCAGACCGCTTTCGTGGAAATAATCGTAAATACAATGCTCAAAACACCATCGACGGTAATTCGCAAACGTATTGGACAACTGATGACGGAATTACGAATGCTTCACTGGAAATACATTTTAAAAATTCTACAGCGCTCAATCGCTTTATGGTACGTGAATATATTCCGCTCGGACAACGTGTAAAAGCGTTTCGTCTCGAATACGATGACAATGATTCATGGAAGATCATCGACGAACAAACCACTATCGGGTATAAACGAATCTTACGTTTTGATCCCGTTACTACAACCCGTCTGCGATTTACTATATTGGATGCCAAAGATGTTCCTGTTATTTCAGAAATTGCCGTATATAACGCTCCCAATCTGATGGTTGCACCAAACTATCAACGAAATAAACAAGGCCAAATAACCCTCACTGTCCCCGACAAAACCACAGAAATATACTATACGCTTGACGGTTCGAAACCCGATAAAAATAGTATTCGCTATACCAAACCTTTTGCCGTAGAAAAACCTTCAATGCTCAGCAGTATAGCGTACGACCCTGTACGACAAATATATAGCCATAGCGACACACAACATATTGACCTCAGTAAACAGTTGTGGAAAGTAATTGAGGTAAGTAGTGGCGACCTGTCAAAATCAGAAACTATTATAGACGAAAATCCGCAATCGTGGTGGGCAACCCAACGTAACGGTAAGGAACAATTCGTTGTCATCGATATGGGACAATCTGCCATGCTTAGCGGATTTAGTTATCTGCCTCCTCAAGACCGTTGGGCGTACGGAACCATCAAAGAGTATGTTTTCGAGCTAAGTATTGACGGCAAACGATGGACAAAAGTAGCCGAAGGCGAATTTGGTAATATCAAAAACAACCCCGTACAGCAAACCGTACGTTTTGCTCCGCACCAAGCACGTTATTTCCGTTTTCGTTCAACGGCTATTACCGATGACTCAAATGCTGCTGCTTTCGGCGAAATTGGCATCATCAGTAATGATTTGTAAATGATAAAATATCGCTAAAAAAAGATTTTACTTTCTTTTATTCTGAAATGTTTTTTATATTTGCCTAATAACTTTAAAATGATATTTTATATGAAAAAAGTAATTTTGCTTGCCTTAATGGGCGCGGTAATGGCAGCGTGTGGCGATAACAAGAAAAAACAGGAAGCATCTACACCGACAGAACAAAAATCGGCACAACCAGAACAGCCTGCCGCTGTTACTTCCAATGCAAATGAGGCTGACATCGTCCTTGAAAGTAACGACCAGATGATGTTCAATCTCAAGGAAATCAAAGTAAAAGAAGGACAAAAAGTTACCTTGAAATTGGTGCATGTGGGTAAAATGTCCAAAGATGTCATGGGGCATAATTTTGTGCTACTCAAAGAAGGTACAGACATCCCTCAATTTGCGTTAGACGCTATGAATGCCAAAGCAAACGATTATATTCCTGCGAACACACAAGAGGTGATTGCTTACACTAAAATGATTGGCGGTGGCGAATCAACAACTATTATTTTTGACGCACCCGCCAAAGGTGAGTACGATTTTATTTGTTCATTCCCCGGACATTACGCCATGATGAAAGGTAAATTCATCGTAGAATAACATGAGGCTAGTGCAATAAAATATTGTAAACCAACATATTACCCCCTCACCCCCAGCCCCTCTCTTTTGGTAATCGATGATTCATCGACACCTAAATATGAAATATATAGGGACTGAGGGCGAGGGTTTGTACAGAAGTAAGCTACTATTCGGCAAATTTTCTTGCTGTCAACCTCATAAAGAAAATATCGTTTCTATTTTCTTATAATTTCGGGAGAAGTACATCGGGAGAGAACAGTGCTTCGGGTGGAAATGATACAAAAACGATACTTTCGTAAGCATGCTCGTTTCCTGCTTCAAAAAGTAACCCAATAGTGCCGTTAGGAAGTTTTGCCATAGAGGAATACGCTGATGCACCTGCAAAAATAAGTTTGGAATTTGTCCAATTTTCTGCGTTATCAAAACTTGCTTTGACAGTCATGTGGGTTCTTCCGTGTGTCGTGGCAGGATTGGAAAACAGGTATAATGATTTTCCTTTGTAATTCCCGAAATCAATAAAACCTGCTTGGCAAACAGGCTCCTGCAGTTGGGCATTGTGGCTTACTTCTGTCCATGATTGCCCGCCGTCATAGCTATAAGCTACCGCACGGGATGCTTTTCCGTGATACGAACGCATATTGATCATCAAATCGCCATTATGAAGCTCAACTACTTGGCTTTCATTGACTTTCGGCATGATGATTTGGCTTTTTTCCCAGGTCAGTCCGCCATCGTCACTGTAAATAACGTGGCTGCCGTAATCCCATTTTTTGTCTTCGCCAGCAAGGGAATAACTATTATTACAAGGGATTACTAACCGGTTTTTATACTTCGTATTTTTCAGTTGGATGCCTATACCGGGACCTGTCGCATACCATCCCCAGTCAGGGTCTTTAGCCGAAAGAATGATCGATTGAGGTTCAGACCAAGTAATGCCATCATCATCCGAATAACAAACGTACGGAATACGTGTGTTTTTACTTCTTTTTTCGATAATATCGCTTTCGCGGTCTGTTCCCAAATTCCATGTAGAAAGCAAGACGATCCGCCCTGTGGTTTGGTCTATTACAGGGCAAGGATTGCCGTAAGTATTCCCTACATCTCCCCATACAACAGCTTGTTCTGACCAGGTTTTCCCGTTGTCAACCGAGCGTTTTACGATTGTATGTATTTCCCCCGTATCACCCGCTTCACGTGCTTCACAAAATGCTAAAAGCGTATTCTTTTGAGTAACAATTAGTGAGGGAATTCTATAATTATTGTACCCATTTTCGTTTTGTTGCCAAAGGATGATAACGCTTTCCGTTGATTTTTCCTGACACGCTACAAAAAATAAAACCGATATAAAAGACAATAGTAATGCTGAAAAATATTTATTCATCGTGTATCAAAATCTTAATGATACAAAAATATAACTATTCTCTAAAAAAATAGATTGTTTTTTATATTCTACGCAAAGAAATTTTATTTTGCTTTGGCAAATACCGAAATCCCGATATAAAATAATATAATAAGCGGTACGGCCGACTGCCGCAACACGATTAACGAAACTGCTGAAAATAAAATAAGTAGGTACTTCAATTGGTTGTCTGCCCAACGGTAATTTTTGAACTTGAGAGCTATCAGCCGTATTTCTGCATTGAGCAAATAAGAACTCAATAGCGTAATACCGATAAGTAACCAAGTGTTTGACAACAAATCTGCAATAAAAGTAAAAGATACAAATGGAAGCGAAAGTATCAGCAGAGCGTTGGCCGGTGTCGGCAACCCGATAAATCCATCACTTTGACGAGTATCAATATTGAATTTTGCCAACCGATACGCTGATGCTAAAGCGATAAGCAACCCAAAATACGGAAGTAGACTGCCAGCCAATGTATCATTGGCTACTACCAAATGGCTTTTACCCAACAGCTGATACATCACAATCGCAGGAACAAGCCCTGCTGTAACCATATCGGCAAGCGAGTCGAGTTGTAATCCTAAATCGGATTTCACATGTAGCAAACGAGCAAAAAATCCGTCGAAGAAATCAAAAAAAATACCTAGTACAACCCATATTGCTGCCCCTAATAAATTTCCTTCAACTGCTTGAATGACAGCTATTGAACCGCAAAGTAAATTGAGTAATGTAATAAGATTAGGTATATGGCGTTTCATTTTTTTTACTACTTATTATAAAAAAGGACAAGTCAATCTACTTGTCCTTTCTATTTTGTATCGTCTGAATTATACTATTATTGACAAGGGTCGGCATCCAAATAATCGGGTATACCATCGCCATCGCAATCCGTGTAGGTAACTACACCATATTCATCATGTTCTATCTCATTGATAGACGGAATACCGTCATGGTCATGGTCAGCATTTTTGGTTTTGATAAGTTTGATGACAAAAACCAAAGGGGAATACGCAGGGATATTAGCACTTGTACTATTAAAATAGCCTAATCCTGAAGGAAATATAAGAATTCCCATACCATAATCATCCGGAACAGTAAAGGTGCCGTCGCTATTGATGATTGGGTCAGAAGCCGAATCTTTGAGCAGCGCTATCCCTTCACGAAATCCTTTTATCATTCCGGAATTGGCCGTACGTACATTGCCCAACAAATCCATCCAGTTACTACTGGTCATCCAATCGTTGCTGTCAAATACCGTCCCATTGAGCAACATCCCTTTGTAAGCCACAAATACTGAGTCTGCCACAGAGGATTGCTTTCCTGAACCTTCTTGCACCGGGATATAATAAAGTTTATGCAAAATCCTATTGCTATTCGCATCAAATACGTGCAAATCTATCGTCTGAGCTTGGTCTATCAGCGGTGTTTTCCCACTATTGTTCCCACTGATAGTATCAATCGTTACTTCATAATCAAAATCGGAACTTGGATTTTGAAAATCTTCATAATTATAAAAATGCGTTTGCATGAAAGCAATAATATCCGCATCATTTTCATCAGCTACTTCGGTATAATCACGCGGAGGCGTTGTCGAGTCCTCATCATCTTTTTTGCATGATACCGCTACCAAAATAGCACCCACCGACAATCCTAATAGAAATCTTCTTATCATAGTATTTTTTGTAGATTTAAAGGGTGCAAGATACAAAAAGTTATTATTTTTGCAATACTTATTTAACATCACATGTAGAATTTTATGAGAATAGACAAATATTTATGGTGTGTGAGGTACTACAAAACCCGCAATATGGCTACCGAAGCCTGTGGTAAAGGACATATCCGTATAAACGGAGCTATCGTCAAAGCGTCACGAGAGGTATATCCCGGAGACAAAATCAGCCTGCGCAAAAATCAAATCAACTATGAACTCAAAGTACTCGATATCCCCAACTCGCGAGTGGGTGCAAAACTTACCGATTTGTACCGCCTGGACATGACCCCACAAGAAGCTTTCGAACATGCCGAAATGGTCAAACTCTCACAAGACTATTACCGCCAAAAAGGGGAAGGACGCCCTACTAAAAAAGACCGTCGCGCTATCGACAATCTACTGAATGATTCCGATGATGAAGACGAAATTTTTTAATGTAACATTTTAAATGGTTTGAACGCTTCGCTGTTTGATTGCTCCACTGTTTGATATGGTTTGATTGCCTTCGGCGTTTGAAATGGTTTGATTGCCTTC
>JAUNTM010000082.1 GCA_030538675.1 Capnocytophaga sp. | reverse complement strand
GAACAACATCAAACAGCGGAGCATTCAAACAATATCGAACAACATCAAACAGCGGAGCATTCAAATATTTTTACTCCAAGCCTGAAATGATTTTTCGGATGCCGCGAAAACCAATGTATGCTGCAAAGAAACAGATACCAATGCCGATAATCAGTACAGGGATATAAAACGGATGCGACTTGTTGCCGAAAGCCGAGTGAATCACCAAGGGGCCTACAAACATGCAAGGCAAACTTACGGCTACCAATCGCAATCCTTTTTTTATTTCTTTCGTATTAAAATCCAATGTATTACGGGAGTTTTATTTTTTTATCAGAAACCATATCATTTACTCCAATTTGGAACGTTTTGGTAGAGGCAAATGGTTTGGCGGGCATCGCAGCAGGTTTTGGCATATATTTTCCATTGCCTGTGATGGCAGCTATCGCCCGTGCCAATAGAGGTTCAGAAGTTTCTCCAAGCACGCCCATTGCCGATAGGTCTTCTTCAATAGTGATGTCAGGGGTAAGTCCTGTGGTGTATTCGCCAAAACCGACCGCATTTTCAATTTGCAATACAAGTGGTTGCATCGCCCATTTGTGTTTTGGATTTTTAGTTCCGTTATTATCGATATAATCGTATACGGTAATCGAGCCTTGGTTTTTTCCTGTGGTAGTAGCGCCTATTTGGTTTACATCAATATAAGGAGCTAATCCGTTGATAACCAATTCGCTTGCCGAAGCCGTAGAGCCAGAAGTCAAAATATAAACTCGTGTAAGAGCGAGGCTGTTGATGGCTTGCGTACTTGCATTGTCATTTCCATAATGTATAGTGTTGGTAAAGAAATTGTCAACTCGGTTAAATTCTTCAGCGACAGACTGTAACTTGCTATTCCAACGCTCTTTGGCAAAAAGTTTCCCATTGAACTGTCCTGTTATCATCGAAGCGAGATACACTGACGAAGAGATATGCCCGCCACTATTGTAACGCAAATCGAGTATCAGGTCGGTAATGCCTTCACTTTTAAACTGTGCAAAAACCTCATTGAGCCGCACATCGTAGCTGTTCACAAATCCGTTGTACATCAAATATCCGATTTTGTGATTGCCAATGGCGAATGTTTTGTTTATATATATCGGATTTTCATTTATCTGCTGTTTCAAAAGTAAGAAATCGCCAACAGGAGTGAGCGCTCCATTTTGTATTCTGAACACGCCCAAATTCATGGAAGTATTGTCATTGAACAAAAGCGATCGGTAGTTGCTTGTCGTGATAGGGCTACCATCAACACTCATGAAAATATCGCCACGGCGGATGCCTTTACGTTCGGCATCTGTATCGGGAAGTACGTAGCGTACATAGCCCAAGACGAGGTTCTGATTGTTTGGGTCGTAGCGTGTCAAGCCAAAATCCATGCCTGTGCCAAGCGAAATCCCTTGCAGGTTATTTTCCAATATTTCGTAATCATCGGTAATGTAGCTAAAACGGTCTTGCTTTGTTTGTAAAGCGGCAAACAACTCGGCAGGCCCTGCGTAGCTTTCCAAAAAACTACGATATGAGGCATTGGACGATACGAGCGTTTGTTGCAACGTACTGGCAAAACGATTGTCCGCAAGATTGGGAACTTCACCTTGCCATAAATAATAGGTGTTCATTCCTTTCCATACAAAATCTTTGATTTCGGTGTCCAAACTCGCAATGCCAATCTCATCATCAGCATCTTTTTCGCAACTCCAAAAGAGAATTGCACTCAGAAATAAAAGGCTTATTTTTTTCATAATGAATGTATTAATGATTATTTTGGATAATAAATGCTCAAATGTAAACAGATTTTTTTAATTCACAAAAAAATGTTTTCCTAATGAATTTAAAAAAATGTCATATCTTCGTGTAACATTTTTGTTGCTGATGCGTCTTGTAGATAGAAAGGCATTTTAATAATTTGAAAAAAATAACTTTATAACCGAAAGTAACCCCTTAGAAATCAAAAGCTACTATATGAAACAAAAAACTTTTTTAGAGCGTATCGTACCGTTTCAAGATAAAGTATTTCGGTTTGCCAAGCGGTTGCTGATTTCTAAAGAAGAAGCACAAGATGTATCGCAAGAAGTATGGCTTCGGATGTGGAAGCAATTCCCGGAAATGGATACCGTCAAAAATTGGGAAGCCTTTGCGATGACGATGACCCGCAATTTGTGTTTGGACAGGCTCAAAGCCAAAAGCAGTTCGAACCTCTCGCTTTCGCAATCGCCGTTGGATACGGATTTGCGGCTCACCCACGAGCGCAGCTTGGCTCAAGAAATTGAAAATAATGATATGGTACGCTTATTGCAAAGATGTATCGACATGCTGCCCGAACAACAGCGAACTGTAATCCAACTGCGTGATATAGAACAATATGAGTTTGACGAAATTGAAAAAATAACAGCCATCAAAGCCGCTACTGTACGCGTGTTATTATCAAGAGCCCGCAAAAATCTGAGAGCCCAAATGATGATGTACGAAAATAATTAAATCTAAGAAAAATGAAAACTGAAAACATAAAAAATTTAGTGCAAAAATATTTCGACGGCGAAACATCGCTCACCGAAGAACGCCAATTGCACGATTATTTTGCATCGGAAAACGTGGAAAAAGCATTTGAAAAATTCCGTCCGCTATTTGGTGGTTTGGCATCCGAACGCAGACTGGCGAATGACAGACAACCGCAGTTGCACACGCGACAACATCCGCTTAAAAAATGGTGGGCCGCAGCCGCAGCCGCAGTGCTTATTCCTGCGGGTGCGTGGATGTACCAACGCCAACAAAACCACGAACAACAACAAGCTCAAATGGCTTTCGAACAGACTAAAAAAGCCCTCAATATACTCGCTGAAAATCTTATCATAGGTACTGAAAAAGTGGCGCATCTAAAAACATTTGAAACGACAACACAACGCATCGTACACACCGAAAATTTACAATAAATAAAAATGTATAACATTAAAAATCAATATAATATGAAAGCAAAATGTATATTACTAACGTTGGCATTGCTTGCTGTGATGCAACTTTCGGCTCAGTCCGTATTTGACAAATTTGAAGATAATAATGAGGTAACAACCGTAGTGGTTTCCCAAAAAATGTTTGAAATGCTATCAAAAATAGATAGTAGCGACCCCGAAGCCAAAGAGTTTATGGAAATTGCCAAAAAACTCACCGGGCTCAAGATTTTTACCACCAAAAGCAGTAATGTGGCACAGACCATGCGTAGCGAAGTGGATGGATATTTAAAAAAATCGTCACTTTCCGAACTGATGCGTGTCAAAGATAGCGGTAACAACGTTCGTTTTTATGTCCGCGAAGGCAAAAATGCCGACCACGTATCGGAATTGTTGATGTTTGCCGAAAAAGCGGGTAATGACGAAACCGTTTTGATGACACTCACGGGCGACATCGACCTGAACAAAATCGGGACGCTGACCAAAAACATGAACCTGCCTGATGAAGTGAAGTCCGTTTCAAAAAATAGATAGTCCAATACTTTCACACTAAAAAGGGTGGTTTTCCGAATAGAAAATTGCCCTTTTTTCGAAAAAAAAACAATAAATATCATGAGAAAAGTTACCTATTTTATGGCTGTTTTTGTAATAACCATTAGTTTGGTTTCTTGCCAGAAGCAAGTTACCTTACAACAATATTTTGTAGAAAAATCAAACCAACCCGATTTCACTACAATGAATTTTAACCCCAATGATTATCTCAAAGGACTTGCTTTTGATGATGAGAAAAGTAAAGCTCTCAAAACCATCAAAAGCGTGAATGTCTTATCATTCAAAAAACAAGACGAGGTTCAGTTCCAAAAAGAAACCGAACAGATAAAAGAAATTCTCAGCAATGAAAAATATCAAGAATTACTGAAATTGAATGACAAAGGTTCGCAAACAGTAGTTACGTATTTGGGTGATGACAGTAATATCAACGAGGTTATCCTTTATTCCAAAGGAAGCAGCCAGCAATATTTGGTGCGTGTACTGACCGACGGACTTACCGTAACGCAACTCGGCGAACTTGTGGGGTCATTCTCGTCATTACTCCCTATGGTGGAAAATATAGGTTTATTTCAAGATTAAAAAATGTGTTTGTATTAAAAAAGGCTGTCCAAACTTTTCTTGGACAGCCTTTTTGTAATTGCAATTACAGATTTCCTATTTTAATTTTGAATAATTGATGGTCAGCTTCAAGCGTTTTGCTTCGTCTACACTACTTGTATTTCCATAGAGAATGGTACTCAAAGGTGTGTAGATAGTTGTTATCGACGTAGGTTTGCGTGTTGCATCCGCTTTGTCGTAATAATTGATAGGTGCTATAGAATTGACGTTGGATGCTACGGCAAGTCCCAGTTTCACGTTGGTTGAATCGCGGCGTATGATGTTGGTTACGTGGTTCGTAAGTCGTATTTGATAATACGCACCACTGCCATTTTCTTTCACGAGTTTCCCTAAATGGATGAGTCTTGATGTATTGGCACTCACATCATTGGAGTAGTCAATAAGCGGTTCGCCTGTTTCGGCATTGTAGATGTATAAGCGTTCAGGATTTTTGGCAATGCCCGCCGATTGGTCGATATACAAGGTAAGGGTAGCGTCATTGATGAGTGCATTATTTTGTTTCAATTCTGAAAGTTCCGCATCGGTAAACAAATTAAATTCAGCCAAACGACCCAATGACCCACCAATGTAAATGCGGTCAGCATCACCTGATGTTGAGGAAGTTATCACATCATTTGTTTTTTCAAACAAATTTACCCTGATGCCTGTGTACGTAGTAACATTACCCGATGTGGTAGTGGTAGTAACGCTATTGGCGATGTTCATTTCATAGCGTGAGGTCATGGTGTAATCTGTTTCATTGGAAGTAGTATCGTAAGAATATACGATTTCTATTTTTGCACTATTCAGATTGAGAAGCATCATCAAATTATCCGAAAAATTATCTGTTTCGATATACAATCCTCTGAAATAATTCAAGAACGCATTGCTCACCGCCAACTCGCTGCTGCCTTCTTTATCCAATATTTTGGATTGGAAGAAAGCAACATCCAGCGGAATACGGATGCCCGGCGCGAGCACATCAAGCTCGGTAGTCGACTCATCGGTGTCGGTTGTAGGATTGTCAAAATTATACCGGGTGATGCTATTGGGGCTGATCGAGTAGTTACTAATCTCAGCGAGTTTTGTCCCTAAATGACCGCTAACATCGAGGTCGGAATAGTAAATTTGAGCAGAATTAAAGTTGTCGGCAGGGTCAATATCCCGAAGGAAATAATTGGATTCGTACACGCGAATATCAAAAGTACTTTGCGTATTACCGTAGATAGAATCAAGTGTGTAGGTTGTTACCGCTTCATTATTAGCATTGACCGATGAGGCTGATGTGCTGTAAAACGGAATGTATAAGTACACCTCTTTGGCGGTTTCGTTTTCTTGCTCGTTATTCGTATCTTCTGTACTTTGTGAGTTGGCACCGAAAGCAGGCGACACAGAGGGCAACATCACTTGGGTCAGTATTTTTGCGTTTTTCGTCCCGAAAGGCGTTTGTGTGTATTGTCCGAGTAAATATCCGCTTAAGCCGTTAGACCTTATGGAAGATTCTTCAATATTATTAATTCTTACAGAAGCATTGTAGATGCCTGTTTCGTAATTTGTATCGCCAATCAGGTCGCTTTCAATATTTTTGAAAGAGTCATCTGTACATGAGTGCAGAAAAGTTACTGCACCTATCGCCATCAGCGTCCAAAAATTCCTCTTTTTGCTCATTTTTTGTATATAAATTAGTTATTTTTTGTTATTGAATATAATTCTGGTACGCCTTACAGTATATCTTGGTAGAACTTCAAGTAGCTATCTCTAAAGTTTTCAGTATCACTATTGTACAAGGTCGGTACATTATTATTATTGATGACTTCCAACAAGTCTTCCGACAGATTTTCGCCTATCACGATAACGCCGTCCGAGTTTTTTACCGCCACTTTCATCATATTAAAATACGTCGGGTCTTCCAGCGGTTTTATATCGCTTTTTTTGATGCCGTCAAAAGCTATTTTATTGATAAATTCAGGGTCAAGATTCCCCTCAAAATCCTTGCCATATACGGAAGTGATGATTTTGCTTTCCGAAAAAATAGGCTCATCCTTATAATACGTTCGCAAATAAAGCGGCAGCAGGGAAGCCATCCATCCATGAACATGAATGATGTCGGGCAACCAATTGAGTTTTTTTACCGTCTCGACGACACCTTTGGCAAAGAAAATACACCGCTCATCATTATCAGGGTACAATTCGCCATTTTCATCCGAAAAAGTAGATTTCCGCTTGAAAAACTCATCATTGTCTATAAAATAAACCTGAATACGCTCTTTAGGGATGGATGCCACTTTAATTATCAGCGGTACATCTATATCATTGATGACGATATTCATCCCGGAAAGGCGGATTACTTCGTGTAATTGGTGTCTGCGTTCGTTGATATTGCCAAATTTAGGCATGAAAATCCGTATTTGTCCGCCATGAGCATTGACGAGTCTTGGTGCTTCGAATGACATCTTAGAAATGTTATTCTCAGGCAGATAAGGCATTACTTCTGCGGATACGAAAAGTACTTTTTTGTTAGTCATAAAAAAACGTAATGTTTTCTGTTTACTATTAGTAAACGACAAAAGTACAAAAAAATATGCATAATTCAATAGAAAATACATAAGTTTGCACTCATTAACTTTTTAGAACAAACGTATTTAGAGCGTATGTTTTTGTTTTAAAATATTGACAATAAGTGTTTTATAAAATTTATTTGAAGGCTGAAAATACGATATATTCGGTTCAATATCTTGGATGACAGATAGTTGCTTCCGTTTTTTGTAAAAAAGAATATACATCTATAAAAATGAAAATATATCATCAGAAAAAAGAATTGGTAAACGACCTAAATGATAGTCTTAAAAAAAAGCAAACTATCGGTTTTGTACCCACTATGGGAGCGTTACACGAGGGTCATATCTCATTGGTAAAGAGGGCTTTATCAGAAAATGACGTTGTCGTAGTCAGTATTTTTGTCAACCCGACACAGTTTAACAACGCTGATGATTTGGCAAAGTATCCTCGAACGCTCGATGCCGATGTCGGCAAAATAAAAGAAATAAGCACTCAAGTAAAGATTTATTCCCCCAATCCTGATGATGTTTATGACGGAATTGTCATTTCTGAAGAATTTGATTTTCAAGGGCTTGACAAGGTGATGGAAGGTGCTTTTCGGCCGGGACATTTCGATGGTGTAGGAACAGTTGTACGCCGTTTATTTGAGATAGTTCGCCCCACAAGAGCATATTTCGGCGAAAAAGACTACCAACAATTATTGATTGTCAAAAAAATGGTTGTTCAGACAGGACTTTCCGTGGCGATTGTTCCTTGTCCGATAGTGCGTGCTGAGGATGGGCTGGCACTAAGTTCGCGCAATGCACGATTGAGTGAAGAAGGGCTTGAACAAGCAGCACAAATCAGCACTATTTTACAACAAGGACGTGAGCGTTTCGCATTGCAGACGGCAACGGAAGTAACACAATGGGCAATCGCCGAATTTGCCAAAAATAAGCATTTTGACCTTGAATACTTTATTATTGCAGACCAAAACACGCTTGAAACGATTACCGATACATCAGGCGCCCACCAAAGCCGTGCTTTTGTAGCTGTCTATATAGAAGGCATCCGTTTGATAGATAATATGGCGTATTAATAGGCGATAAGTAGCCGGTTAATTTCACAAAAAAGCCTGTTGTATGGTATTTTACAACAGGCTTTTTTACTTTCTGTAGAAAACAGGCTACTCCTCATCTTCTATCGAATTGTCAGGAATTTCCAACGAATCCGAAGCGATGTCCTCCTCATTTCCCGAAGCGTTAAAGTCTTCATCTTCTTCGTAATTTTCCATCGTATCAGCAAGGCGTGTGCTTACTTTTACGAGGTAAATAACGTCCTCGGTGCGTACTTCGAGCGCTTCTACGGTTTCGTTTTTCGCATTTTTAAAGCGGATAATGTCGTCATCGCCATATCCGTCGGGGTATTTTTCGACCAAAATCGAAAGGATTTCGTTCGTTAGTTTCTTAAAATCAACAATTACTCGTTTCATTCGTCTTCTGTATTTTTCGTCCGCTAAAGTAAAAGATATTTTATAATTACAAAATAAAAAAATGCTGTTTTTTCTATTTTTTTATAACAGATTACATATCAAGCAAATACGCAAAAATTAGCGGTGCTACGATGGTCGCATCGGATTCGATGATGAATTTCGGCGTGTCGATATCGAGTTTTCCCCACGTGATTTTTTCGTTCGGCACGGCTCCGGAATACGAACCGTAGCTGGTGGTTGAGTCGGAAATCTGACAGAAATAACTCCAGAACGGCACATCGTGCATTTCCAAATCTTGGTAAAGCATCGGTACTACGCAAATAGGGAAATCACCGGCAATACCGCCACCTATTTGAAAAAATCCAATTCCGTTTTCGCTGTTTTTTTTGTACCAGTCGGCGAGGAACGTCATATATTCAATCCCCGATTTCATAGTGGATGCCTTGAGTTCGCCTTTGATGACGTACGATGCGAAGATGTTGCCCATAGTGCTGTCTTCCCAGCCCGGCACGATGATGGGCAGGTTTTTCTCGGCAGCGGCATACATCCACGAATCTTTCAAATCAATTTCGTAATATTCTTCCAACACGCCCGAAAGCAGCATTTTGTACATAAATTCGTGCGGTAAGTAGCGCTCGCCTTTGTCGTCGGCATCTTTCCATATTTTATAAATGTGTTTTTGCAAACGGCGGAAAGCTTCCTCTTCGGGAATGCAGGTGTCGGTAACGCGGTTGAGTCCTTTTTCGAGCAATGCCCACTCGTCTTGCGGGGTAAGGTCGCGGTAATGCGGTACGCGTTTGTAGTGCGAATGTGCCACGAGATTCATAATATCTTCTTCGAGATTTGCTCCCGTACACGAGATAATTTGGACTTTGTCTTGACGAATCATTTCGGCGAAAATCTTCCCGAGTTCGGCGGTACTCATCGCTCCGGCGAGTGTAACCATCATTTTTGAACCCTGTGCGAGTTGGGCTTCGTAGGCTTTGGCGGCATCAACTACCGTGGCGGCGTTGAAATGCAAATAGTATTTTTCAATAAATTGTGAAATGGCTCCTTTTGGCATAAGATTTTATTTTTAGGGGTTAGGTTTAAGGGGATAGCGGGCAGGGGATAGCGGATAGTAGGCGGAGTGAAAACTATCCGCTGCTCGCTATCCGCTATTCCCTTAAAAATTAATATCCCAATATTTTCAGCATATCATCAGCATTTTGTTGTTCGATAAATAATGAGGTGGTAACGTTTCCTTTGGCATCTTTATCAATGAGAATTTGTCGTGGCGAAGGAATAAGGCAGTGTTGCAATCCGCCGACCCCGCCGATGGTATCTTGGTACGCTCCGGTGTTGAAAAATCCGATGTAGAGCGGTTTGCGGGCGTTGTATTTCGGCAGGTAGATGGCATTCATATTTTGTTCGCTGTTGTAATAATCGTCGCTGTCGCAGGTCAGTCCGCCGAGCAATACACGCTCGTATTCGTCGTTCCAGCGGTTGATGGGCAGCATAATGAACCGCTTGCTGATAGCCCATGTGTCGGGTAGGGTAGTGATGAACGATGAGTTGATCATATTCCACTTTTCACGGTCATTTTGTTGTTTTTGATACAAAACTTGGTAAATCGCACCGCCGCTTTCGCCAACGGTAAAACTTCCAAATTCCGTGAAAATATGCGGAACGGGAACGCCTTCGCGGTCGCAGGTCATTTTTATCTGATTGATGATTTCATCGACCATATAATTATAATCGTACTCAAAAGCGAGTGAGTTTTTAATGGGAAAACCACCGCCGATGTTGAGGCTGTCGAGGGTCGGACAGGCTTTTTTGAGTTGGATATAAACGTTCAGACATTTGAGCAGTTCGTTCCAATAATATGCCGTATCGCGGATGCCCGTATTGATGAAAAAATGAAGCATTTTGAGCGTCAATTTCGGGTTGTCCTTGATTTCTTTGTGGTAAAACGGCACGATATTTTTGTACCCGATGCCCAGACGGCTGGTGTAAAACTCAAATTTCGGGTCTTCTTCCGAAGCAATACGGATTCCGATGCTGTATTCGCCTTCAATAGCTTGGTCTAACAGGCTGATTTCCTCGTAGTTATCAATAATAGGAATGCAGTTGTTGTACCCGCGGTTGATAAGGTCGGCGATGTTACTCACGTATTCGTCACGCTTGAAACCGTTGCAAAGAATGTAATTTTCCTTTGTGATTTTCCCTTCTTCAATCAAATTATTAATAATATTTATATCGAATGCCGATGAGGTTTCAATATGAATGTTGTTTTTTAATGCCTCGTTCAGAACGTGCTTGAAATGCGAGCTTTTGGTGCAATAACAATAATGATATTGAGCATCGTATTTGTGTTTTTTCATCGCCTTGCCAAACCATCTTTTGGCACGTTTGATGTTGTTTGATATTTGTGGTAAATACGTGAATTTCAGCGGTGTGCCGTATTTTTCAACCAATTCCATCATATTAATTCCGTGGAAAAGCAATTCGTCGTCTTCGAGCTTAAATTCGTCTTGCGGAAAGTAGTAGGTTTGGTCGATAAGATCAATATATTTGTTTCTCATTTTTTGTCAGATATAAATAAAGTTGTTTTTGTTTTAAAAATAAATTTGAATAAATCGTGGAACGAAAAATAAAAAACTTCCGGCTCAAATCCGAAGCGGACACATTATTCCTGAATCAATGGCAACAGAAACGGTACGCAACGGACGGTCGTAATTTCCGTAGAAATAACGAGGCACCGGGCGTATTGCCACACAAGGAATGGAACGTATGTCGTTATATATCATTCTGAAAATGTTAAGACCTCACCCCAACCCCTCTCCAAAGGAGAGGGGAGATACTCGGATAGCATTGAGCTTTTTCTCCCCTCTCCTTTGGAGAGGGGCTGGGGGTG
>JAUNTM010000081.1 GCA_030538675.1 Capnocytophaga sp. | reverse complement strand
AGGCATCTCACCGGGTAAGTTTCGGAAAAATGAAAAAAGCTAAAAATTCCTTGCCGGTTTTTAGTTTTCGGCAAGGGATTTTTCACGGACAATCAATTTTTATCAAGCATCATCGGACAGACGGATAGAAAGGATTTCCCCCTTCTTTTGTCCGAAAAAAATAGCTTTTATTGATGAAATCTGTGGCAACGCATCAAAAACATAAAAACATCCAACATCTCACAGTATCAGCATCTTTTGCAAAAAATCATCCGTATAATCCAATTTTATTCTATTTTTTTAAATCCGAAATTTTATTTTTCAAATCTATTACTATATATTTGTGGATTAAAATTTTTATAGACTTTGTAAGTACTTGGAAAAATCGGCTAAACCAATGACAATGCAGTGAATATGAAACGGTTTACCTTAGTCCTTACTTCAAAATTAAACACAAATCATGAGAAAAACACTTCGCAACGGATTATTAACCATCGTTTTTACAGCCAATTCCGTTTTTGTAAATGCCCAACAAGCGGAAACTATTGTTGAAACAAGCGCCGAAAACATTACTGAAAAAACAAATACAATCGCTAACCAATTCAATGATTTGATTTCAAAATCAAGTACTTACCAGAATTATAAGGTTATCGACCGCAACAAACTTGCCATCCTACAAAAAAACATTGCCGACAGCATCAATGCTTACAAAAAAGAATTGGACGCACGCCAATCTGCCATCCGCAATAGCCAAACCGAAATCAATTCGCTCAATGCCAATATAAACGACCTGCAAGCCGACCTCGACCAAACTCGCGACGAAAAAGACAGCTTTAGTTTCTTCGGATTGCTGATGCCCAAATCAACTTATTCCGCCATTATGTGGACTTTGGTTTTAGGACTTGGCGGACTGCTCGCTTTCTATATTTTCCGCTTTGGCAAAAGCAATGTCGTAACCCAAAAATCGCTCGCCGACTTAAACGAATTACAAGACGAATACGAAAATTACCGCAAATCGGCTATCGAACGTGATCAAAAAGTACGCCGGCAATTGCAAGACGAAATCAATAAAAATAAAGATACTAAATAAATGATGCGTATCGACATCATATCGGTCGTACCCGAACTGCTCGAAAGCCCTTTCAATGCATCGATTATGAAGCGTGCGATTGACAAAGGATTGGCAGAGGTACATTTTCATAACGTACGCGACTATGCCGCCAACGCGTACCGGCAAGTAGATGATTATCAGTTCGGTGGCGGTGCAGGAATGGTGATGATGATTGAGCCTATCGACAAATGTATCACGCAACTCAAGGCACAACGCCGGTACGACGAAATCATCTATATGTCGCCCGACGGCAAAACTTTTGACCAACGGATGGCTAACCGCTATTCGCTTTTGCAAAATATTATTATCCTTTGCGGACATTACAAAGGCGTTGACCAACGGGTTCGCGACCATTTTATTACCAAAGAAATATCCGTAGGCGACTATGTGCTTTCGGGTGGCGAACTCGGTGCGGCTATATTTTGCGATGCTGTATTACGACTTATTCCGGGAGTTCTGGGCGATGAAACCTCCGCCCTGACCGACTCTTTTCAGGATAATTTGCTCGCACCTCCTGTTTATACCCGTCCTGCTTCGTACAACGGATGGGAAGTTCCCGAAATATTACTCAGCGGCAATCTTCCCGAAATAGAAAAATGGCGTGAAGACAAGGCCTACGAACACACCTTAAATCGCCGCCCCGATTTGCTGGACAAAGCATAAAATTTTCAAGTTCAAAAGGCAACATTTATCCTTTTGAACTTGAATCTTTACAACGATTTGGCAATCAGCTTGAGCAATGCGATTTTTCCTTCGTGCAAATCTTGAGCGGCATTCCATATTGCGTCCTGCCCTGCGGAATAATAATTCTCGTCGGATGTCTGGGCGTACCATTGCTCAACATCTTCCAACCAATCCGCTTGGTAATAATCGGTTAGCGCTTTGAGATTGGCTTCTATTTTCTTAAAATCTTTGACGAACGTTTTTAGTTTTTTCAAATCTGCTTCGGCTTGCCGTGTCATTTGGTCGGCTTTTGTAAAATTCTCTCTGATTTCTTCTATTTTTTTCATTGGTAACGGTTTTTTTTCCAAAGATACTCTTTTTATTTATACTTTTCAGCTTTTGCAAAATCGCCTTGCTGAGCGTAAAGTACATACAGTGCATAACGCAATTCCCGATGCCCCGAATCTCGTTTTAACCCTTCTAAATATTGGTATTCAGCGTCTTTAATTTTCCCTTGGTGTTGCAGGAAAAGTCCATAATTGTATCGCAGCCGCGGATTATCGGGCAACAATCGGACTGCTTTTTGGAAATATTGAGCCGATTGTCCGGGTTGGCTCATTTCATAGCTAAGCAATGCCGCCCGAAATACATACGCTCCGTTGTCGGGTTCGGCTTGCATCGCTGCTTCGAGTTCGGCCATCGCTTTGTCATTTTGTCCCAAACGGCTGTATAGTGTGGCTCTGTTTTGGCGTACGTATGTGAGTTGCTTGTCTTTTTGCAAAGCCCTTTCGTAAAAAAGCAATGCTTTATCGGTTTGCCCCATTTTTACGTAAAAATCTCCTGCTGCGGCACTTCCTGTTGCAAAATCGGATTGGTGGAGAATGAATTTTTCAAGTTCGCCAACCGCTTTTTCCAGTCTGGGAATCGTCGCAAAAGCCTCTGTACCATAATGCGTCAGTAATACATTAGCGGTAGCAATCCGCACGGCTCTTACCTTATCGGAAAGTAATGGTGCCAGTTGGTTTCCATATTCTTGTGGCGAAAAATTAATCAATGACACCACCGCTTGGTAGCGTACTTGGGCATTGGCGTGCGTAAGTGATGCCAACAACGCTTCCAATCCGCTTGCCGATGGCTGTTCGCCAAGATAATGCAGCGCCGTGGCTTTGACCATATCAGGATATGTTCCTGCGATAAGTTTCAATAAAGAGGCTTCGCTATCGGCTTGCCCAAGGCTTCCTTTTATCAAATCTTCATCAAAATGATAGGGTTTTACGGTGTTACCGTACCATTTTTTAACGGTTTGCGATGCCCAAGTTGCCGTTTTGTCGGTATGGCATTGGTTGCAGGTATTGGGTACGCCGTATTTTTCAGTCAAATCGGGGCGGGGAATGCGAAACACATGGTCGTGCCGAATGTCATTTCCCATATAGGTTCGTGTGGGCATGTGGCAATTGATACAGCTTCCCCCCTGCCCTTCTTTGCTGTGAAAAGTATGCGTTTGCGTATCGTATTTTTCGCCGGCGTGGCATTGCAAACAGAGGGCGTTGCCTTCGAGCTTGAGTTTTGCACTGTGCGGTTTATGGCAATCCGTACAGCGGACACCATGTACATACATACGGCTTTGCAAAAAAGATGCGTATTTGTAATTTTCTTCCAATACTTGTCCGTCAGCAAAATAGTTGGGCGTAGCGGGAATTTCGGGAATAAAATTATCCAAAAATTCATGGGAATCTATCCACGGGCTGCCTATTTCTCCCCTTCGGGAATGGCAGGGCACGCAACTGACAATCTCAGCTTGCTGGCTGTAAATATCCCACATCGTATTGGGGGCATTCACATCTGCCAAATGCAAGGAAGCGGGTCCGTGACAACTCTCACAACTTACTGTGATATGGCTGTATGTCGTTTGGTAAGTGTCGGTTTTTGGGTCGTAATTTTTCTGTAAATCCGTGCTGTGGCAAGCGGCACACATCATATTCCAATTCTGGGCATTGCCTGTCCAATGCAGCCAATCATCATGCGGAATATGTTGTTTTTCATATTGATGAAACCATTTTTTATCGCGGCTGTCCCAACTTTGCCGGGCTACCTGCATGCGTCCGCCGCCGAATGCAATCAGGTATTGTTGTAACGGATAAAATCCGAAAGTATACAGCACTTCATAATCTCGATAAACACCATCTTCGCCTTGCGTATGGATAAAATAGTTGCCATTTTCTGTAAAAAAACGGCTCGTAATGCCATCGGCGGTGTATGTGGCTTGGTCAAAATCGCCTAAAACAGACGTTGTATCCGCCACTTCCATCGCTCGGAAATGATGCGATTGCTGCCACTGGTCAAAGGCTTCGGCGTGGCATTCGCGACAGCTTTCTACGCCTATATATGTAGCGGTCTGCGAAGTCGTGGCTGAAGGCAACGGCTGATACGCGTCGGCCGGCATTCGCCGTAAGGCAAACCAAAATACTAAGCCCAACAGCAAAACTGCAAGCGATATGTACAGAATTTTTTTGTGCATTGATTGGCAAATCCTCTTAAATTCCGGTATAATTTTCGGGACTGATGGCTTTTAGTTCGTCTTTTATGGTTTGCGCTACATCGAGCGTTTCGACAAATTCGGCAATCACGTGGCGGTCAATTTTTTTGTTCGTTCGGGTTAATGCTTTGAGGGCTTCGTACGGATTGGGATAGTTTTCCCTTCGGAGGATGGTTTGGATGGCTTCGGCTACGACTGCCCAATTTTGTTCGAGGTCATTGAATATTTTTTCTTCGTTGAGCAGTAGTTTATCCATTCCTTTGAGGGTGGAATGCAGTGCGATGAACGTATGCCCGAACGGCACGCCTATGTTGCGTAACACGGTGCTGTCGGTCAGGTCGCGTTGCAGCCTTGAGATAGGGAGTTTGGCCGAAAGATGCTCGAACAAGGCGTTGGCGATACCGAGATTTCCTTCCGAATTTTCGAAATCTATCGGGTTGACTTTGTGCGGCATCGCTGATGAGCCTACTTCGCCTTTTTTGATTTTTTGCTTGAAATAATCCATGGAAACATAGGTCCATATATCGCGGTCAAAGTCGATAAGTATGGTATTGATACGCTTGAGCCCGTCGAACAACGCTGCCAAATGGTCGTAATGTTCTATCTGCGTAGTGGGAAAGGAATGCTTTAGTTCTAATGTTTTTTCGACAAAATAGGTTCCGAAAGCCTTCCAGTCTATGGCAGGATACGCTACATGATGTGCATTGAAATTTCCCGTTGCTCCGCCGAATTTTGCGGCAAAAGGTACGGCTTGTAACAATCGTAATTGCTCTTCAATACGTACCGCAAATACTTCTATTTCCTTCCCCAAACGCGTGGGCGAAGCGGGTTGTCCGTGCGTGCGTGCCAAGAGGGGAACGTTTTTCCATTGTCTTGCAAAATCATATAATTTCTCTACGACTTCTGCCAATAACGGATAAAATAAGGCTTCCATCGCTTCCTTGACCGAGAGTGGCACTGCAGTATTATTGATGTCTTGTGAGGTAAGTCCGAAATGTATAAATTCTTTATAATGAGCTATTTGCAATCTGTCAAATTCTTGCTTGATGTAATATTCTACCGCTTTTACATCATGATTGGTCGTGCGCTCGATAGCTTTGATTTGTTCGGCAGATGGGGTATCAAATTGTTGGTAAACAGACCGCAGCGCACCAAAAAGGGATTTGTCGAAATCGGCTAACTGTGGTAGTGGCAATTCGCACAAGGCGATAAAATATTCTATCTCAACACGTACTCGGTAACGAATAAGAGCTTCTTCGGAAAAGTAAGCTGCCAACGTGTGCGTTTTGTCGGCATAACGCCCATCAATAGGGGAAATAGCTTGTAAAGACATGTATTTTGGTTTTTATTGGTAAGCTACAAAGGTAGTTATTTTTCCTGAAAAAATTACATATTCATCCGTATTTCCGGACCGAATTTCACTTTATGTTATCAAATAGTTACCAATGAAGATTATAATGTAATGCATGTATTAAATACGCCCAAAGAAAAACTTACGCCTTACATTTTCAAAGAAAATGATTACATTTGCGGACTTTAATCATGCCTTATTAGGCTCAATATTTTTAAAAGATGCATAGATTTTTGTATGTGCTATTTTCGGCGATAGTTGCTTGTAGCAATGATGGCTCGGAGGTTGTGAATAATCCGCCGGGCAGTTTTTCGATACAAACCATAGCGACCACTCCTACGGTTGCTACCCTTTCGTGGACGGCTTCGGTCGACCCCGATGGCGATGCGGTTACGTATCAGATTTCTCGGAATGAGGTGGAAATCGCCAAGGGGCTTACACGGCTGAATTACACCTTTGCCGACCTTATACCCGGAACATCTTACAGCGGTGCTATATCGGCTGTGGACGGCAAAGGCGGAGTTACTTCCGTAGCATACACTTTTACGGCGGCTTCCAACGCTCCTAACACTTCTACGTTCAACATTCCTTCCGAAATCGCTTCTTATTACAGCGGATTGGATTTTTCAAAAACAGGTACAGAGCTTTATGACCAGCTTGCTACGCTGACCATCACAAAGCATAAGAATATCCTAGAGTACGGAGAACGCCATCCGTACCTCAAAAAAGCGGATGCCGACCTTACGGACAATTCTAAAGTTATCGTTATCTATACCGGCGAGAAACGCAATATCTCTGAAATTAATGGGAATGTAAATACCGAACACGTCTATCCGCAATCAAAAATAGGAAATACAGCCAAAGGAGATTTGCATCATTTACGCTATTGCGACAGCCGTGTCAATTCCAATCGCGGCAATATGCCTTTCACCAGTGGAAGCGGTGCTACACGCCAAATCGGCAACGGTTGGTATCCGGGTGATGATTGGCGGGGCGATGTAGCCCGCATGATTCTTTATCTTAGCTTGCGATACAATGAAGACCTTGGCACCGCTATTTCTACCGAAGGAGTGAGTTTATTGCTTAAATGGAACGCTCAAGATCCTGTTTCGGCAATAGAAAAAAACCGCAACAACGTCATACAAGGAGCCCAAGGCAATCGCAATCCGTTTATTGACAATCCTTACCTGGCAACGCTGATATGGGGCTATGACGAAGCTCAAAACACTTGGAAATAAGCATTTTAGCATCAACACAAACAAAAAATCCCAATAGAAGAATACTCCTGTTGGGATTTTTTCTATCAAGAAAACAAGCGTTCGATATAAATAAAAACGTTTTGTATTCTCTGTATTTTTCAGGGAATGCATTCTTCCCCTTTAGGAAAGGAAAAGTTTACAGTGTTTTTTTTTTACATCAAACGCTCGTTAATTTTATTGGAAACACCGATTGCGGTAGAGTCGTATGAGTTTATGTTTTGAGATACAAGTATCGCTTCCTATTCCTCTTGCTTCTTAGGATGACCGAGTTTGCCGACCGATTTGGCTACGAGCATAGACACACAAGCATCGCCCGTAACATTGACAACCGTTCGTAGCATATCAAGCGGACGGTCAACGGCAAATATGAGTGCCAATCCCGCTTCGGGAATGCCGGCTTGTGCCAATACAATAACCAGCATCACCATTCCCGCACCAGGTACACCTGCCGAACCTATCGAAGCCAATGTAGCCGTAGCGACAATCCCCAATTGGGCTTCCATGCTCAAATTCATGCCGAAAGCCTGTGCGATGAATATCGCTGCCACTGCCTGATACAAACTCGTTCCGTCCATATTGACTGTCGCCCCAACAGGCAGCACAAAGCTACTCACCTCCTCATCAACTCCCAGGTACTCCTCCACCCTTTCCATCGTAACGGGAAGTGTCGCCGAACTCGAGCTCGTCGAAAAAGCCAAAAGCTGTACGGGAGCCATATTTCTAAGAAAAAAACGGGGCGTCCGCTTCGTGTAGCTGTACACCAACACCGAGTAAATCCCCATCATGAGTAGCAACCCAATGACCACGCACAACGCATACATAGCCAATGCCGAAAGCACCTCTATATTGGGAACTTCCACCACCAAAGCCGCTATCAAAGCAAATACGCCGTAAGGAGCGGATTTCATCATCAAATCAATTATTTTCAATATAATATCATTCAAACTATCAAAAAATTTTTTGACAGGACGCGCTTTTTTTTCAGGAATTAATATCATCGCTATGGCGAAAAAAATAGCACAAAAAATGATTTGCAGCATGTTAATGTTTTCCGAAGCCGATTTCACAATATTATCAGGAACAAGATCGACCAACGCATCCAGCGGACGCTTTTCCCGATGCGTTTGAGCCGATGTAATTGCCGTAGTCGCCTCGCCTTGGTAGCTCGACAATAGTTCGTTGCGGGTTTCGTCGCCCAACATTTTACCGGGCTGTATCGTATTGGCTATCAAAAGACCCAACGACACCGCCACAACCGTAGTTACCAAATAAATAACTATCGTCCGTGTACCGATTTTGGATAATTTCGATATGTCTTTCAAATCGGAAATCCCTTTGATAAGCGATGCCAAAATAAGCGGTACGGCTATCAGTTTCAACGCATTGATGAATATCGTCCCAAACGGCTTGATGTAGTCAAGTACCAATTCTTTCCCGAAAGAAAACTGCAACATCAACAAGGCTACCAGACCGCCCAAAATCATCCCGAGAAATATCTGCCAATGCAACGCTATTTTTTTCATATAATAAGGTATTTACTAAAAAATAATATATAAAATGTGTTTTATATTTTTATCTTCCTAAATTTGCCCCGCAAGATAGTATTTTTCTTTGTAAAAATAGAAATTTTGCTTTTTAAATTTTAAAATCAACTACAAAATAAGCCGTCATTCTTGAAACGATTTTTTGCATATTGGGCATTTATCTTTCGTTCTACCAATGAGCACGGAGTCCATTCGCCATTCATTTACACATTGATTACCAAAGGATTATACGCCAAAAATAAATCAAAAAACGGACTGTTTTTACCCTTACGGGGAATGTCTGCCAAGCAAACCGCATTGGTAGAACAAATCGTGCAGCATCTTGACATCCGGACAATAGCTTCCGATAGGGAACTTTTGCCAAAAGAAACGTTGGGCAATCCGCTGTCATGCCGAAAATTTGATGAAACCTCCGATGCGACCTTCGATGCCATTCTGCTTTCACAAACCGGCACCACGCTTCCCGACACCATTTTATCGCAAATGCATAATGATAGTATATTGATACTCAACAATCCGCATAGCAAAACGAATACCGCTTTGTGGCAGGCTTTGTGCGAACATCCCCGCACCACGGCGATTGTCGATACGTACCTGCAAGGATACGTTTTTATCCGCCGAGAACAAAAAAAAGAATTATTTTTCATCAGGATTTGATATTTTTTCGTATTTTCGTCATTTGGATAAATATTCGATTATGAATTTATTAGAAATAGACGACATCCGGCGTGATTTCAAGATGGGAAGTGAAGTACTTCACGTATTGAAAGGCATTCATTTAACCATCAAAAAAGGGGAATACGTCGCCCTGATGGGACCTTCGGGTTCGGGCAAATCTACCTTGATGAACATCTTGGGGTGCCTTGACACACCGACTTCGGGAACATATATTCTCAACGGCAAAGACGTGAGTAAACTTTCAGATAGCGAGCTTGCAGATATCCGCAACAAAGAAATCGGGTTTGTATTCCAGACATTCAACCTGATGCCCCGCACCACCGCTCTTGACAATGTTGGACTTCCGATGGTATACGCAGGAAAAAGCAAGGACAAACGGCGAGAACGTGCCAAAGAAGTCCTTGAAATGGTAGGGCTTGGCGACCGTATCGACCACAAACCCAACGAATTATCGGGCGGACAACGGCAGCGGGTTGCCGTGGCAAGAGCATTGGTCAATCATCCGTCTATCATCCTCGCCGACGAACCTACGGGAAATCTTGACTCGAAAACATCCTACGAAATTATGGCTCTTTTTGATGAAATCCACAGTCGGGGAAATACCGTCATACTCGTAACCCACGAAGAGGATATTGCTAAACACGCACACCGCATCATCCGCCTTAGAGACGGGCTTATTGATAGTGATGAGATGACGGTCAAATAGTTTATCAAACGACAACTTTAATAATTCATTGGCAAAACTTTATTCTTATGTGGTATTTACTTATCGTTCCGATTGCATTTATGTTGGTTTTGTGGAACAACCGACGAAATCATAACAAGCTGTATCATCGGGATAAACGAAATTTTAGACGAAATTACGAGCAGAAAAAAGCGCTGAAATAATGCTTTTGAGTGTATCTATAGTTATACAAACGTCCCTAACTCATCCAATCTTAGAAAGGGATTGATTTAAACCGAAAGCTTCAAAATCAATTTTATAAGTAAAACCAGTGTCGTGGTACAGATGTTCGTGTGGCAATTTTTTCACTGCCAAAGACGGCAAAATTATTGTTGAAAATGAGGTAACGATTGAACAAACAATAAACAAGTAAAGCCTCTGAAAAAACAGAGGCTTCATATTTATTTATCATCAAGTCTACGCTTCAGCTCTTCTATAAGTTTATCTTTTTCGTCAAGAGCTTTAGCTTGTTCATCAAGAACTTTATTTTTCTCATTGAGAGCTTTGATAAAAGCCTTTTCTTTGTCTTCAAACATCGCATTTACGGTTCGCCACGCTTCTTGTTCGTCTTCGATGCGTTTGCGCTGTTCGGGGTCAGCCCCCGTGTGATGGAGGATGTCTGTAATAAGTTTCACTTCCTCTGTGTCGGTTGGGTGTGGAAACTGCTTGATGATTTTACTTTCATCAATAAAATTATTTTGTTCAAAAACGCTCAACAACTTGTCCAATCTCGTTTGATAACGGCCGGTAATTCGGTTGACTTGTACAATATAACTATCATGGGTTAATTTCTCTATAAAATCAGATTTTTTTTCAAGCACCGTTTTGTTGACCAAATCTATGTAATTACGTTCCACACGGATACACGCCGATTCTATTTCGGGGAGCGTAAACCCGAGAATGTAAATCGTGGTGATAGGCAATACCATTTTTTCGTTGTGAACGAAGTCTTCTTTTTTATACTGTTCGCCCAAATACCTACGAAAACGCATTAAATCAATCTGATTTTGAGCTTTTTGTATTTCGATAAGGATTTTTTTGTACGCGCCTGTTTCCGTTTTGATGGTAGCGATAAAATCCAACCGGAAAATGCTTATGGAGAGTCGCTCCCGTAATTTCCGTTCGATATATTCTTGCACTTTTGGGTCGTTTTCGTCCAAATCTTTTATAAAAGTAAATTCTTGCGGATTCACTTCAATGGATTCAATTTCTTGATCTAAAAGAGTACTAATGAAAAACTTAGCGATACGCTCGTTTTCCATCATCCGTTTAAAAACAGTATCGTATATCGGATTGGCAATTATCATTTTTT
>JAUNTM010000004.1:63720-65791 GCA_030538675.1 Capnocytophaga sp. | reverse complement strand
GTTTTATGATGGGACCTTCCGCCACGGCAGATATCGGAGCCACATTGGTACACGGTGCACAAGGTGCAAGAAGCCTGACGGTGTTTTTTCTTAAAGGGTGAAAATCATATTGTTAGATGTGTTTATGGCTTGAACTTACGTTCAATAGTGTCAAAACTATTTGTTAAGCAGAATTATTTACAAATCCATTTTGCCATTTCTTGTTGTAATTCTTTTGCTTTTTGCTTTGCCATTTCGGCAAAATCTTTTTCTGCGGAAGCATAAATAATCGCCCGTGATGCGTTGATGAGCAGCCCGTAATCGGAAGTAAGTCCGTAGCGGCATACTTCTTCCAGACTGCCGCCTTGAGCCCCTACGCCCGGCACGAGCAAAAAATGATTCGGCACGATTTCTCGGATTTCTTTGAGATATTCGGCTTTGGTCGCCCCGACAACAAACATCAGATTTTGAGCATTTTGCCACGATGTTGCCGTTTTCAGAACGGTTTTATAAAGTTCTTCGTCGCCACATTGCTTCGTCTGAAAATCAAACGCACCGCCATTGGAAGTCAGAGCAAGCACAATCGTACATTTATTGTCAAACGCCAAAAACGGCTCCACCGAATCACTGCCCATATACGGAGAAACGGTAATGCTGTCGAAATCCAAATCGTCAAAAAAGGCTTTGGCGTACATTGTCGAAGTGTTCCCAATATCGCCGCGTTTGGCATCGGCAATAGTAAATATTTCGGGGTGGTTTTCGTTCAGATAACGGATTGTTTTTTCGAGTGATTGCCAGCCTTTTACGCCGTGAGCTTCGTAAAACGCAATATTGGGTTTGTAGGCAATGGTGTACGGATGCGTGGCATCGATAATGGCTTTGTTGAACTCAAAAATCGGGTCGCCCGTTTCTAATAGATGTTTCGGAATTTTTGTAATATCGGTGTCCAACCCGACACACAGAAGCGATTTTTTCGTTTCCATCTGTCGGATTAGGTTTTGGATAATGGCGGGTTGTGTCATACGAAATCGTTCTTAAAAAATATCGTTCTCTTTGAGTTTTTCGGTATTTTCAACGAGTTGGAGTTCATCGATGAGTTTCTGTACATCACCGTTCATCACGTTGGGTAAGTCGTAGAGCGTCAGCCCGATGCGGTGGTCGGTAACACGTCCTTGCGGATAGTTGTAGGTGCGGATTTTGGCACTTCGGTCGCCACTGGAAACCATACTTTTACGACGTGCCGAATCGGCTTCCATTTTCTTGGCGAGTTCCATTTCATAAAGTCGGGAACGCAGTACTTTAAGGGCTTTATCGAGGTTTTTGTGTTGCGATTTTTCGTCCTGGCAACGCACTTCAATTCCTGTGGGAATGTGTTGCAATTGGATTGCCGAATAGGTCGTATTGACCGATTGCCCGCCCGGCCCGGTGGAGGTGGTGCGGATGATTTTGACATCTTGCATATCGAGTTCCACGTCAAATTCTTCGGCTTCGGGCAGTACCATTACGGTCGCTGCCGAAGTGTGCACGCGTCCCTGCGTTTCGGTTTGCGGTACGCGTTGTACGCGGTGAACGCCGGCTTCAAATTTGAGTGTTCCGTACACATCATCACCGGTAACTTCAAAAATCACTTCTTTGTAACCGCCCGAAGTTCCTTCGTTAAAATCCATCACGGAAGTGTTCCAGCCCTTGGTTTGGCAATATTTGGTGTACATACGGAAGAGGTCGCCAGCAAAGATAGAAGCCTCATCGCCTCCCGTTCCTGCACGGATTTCCATCACGGCATTTTTGGCATCTTCGGGGTCTTTGGGAATAAGCATATACTTGATTTCCTCCTCCAATTGGGGCAATTTTTCCTTGGCTTCGTCGAGCTGCATTTTTGCCATTTCCACCATTTCGGCATCGCTTCCGTCGGCGATAATTTCTTCGGCTTCGCTGATGTTGGCAGTTACGTTGATGTACTCTTCCCGCTTGTCAATCAAGGCTTTAAGTTCTTTGTATTCTTTATTGAGTTGGATATACCGCTTTTGGTCGGTAATGATGTCGGGTTGTATAATAAGGTCGGAAATTTCGTCGAAACGCTGTTTTACGATGT
>JAUNTM010000004.1:0-63710 GCA_030538675.1 Capnocytophaga sp. | reverse complement strand
AAACTATTTCCTATTGGCTAATGGCTATTTTCTATTCGCTATTCCCTGCCCCCTAACTCCTAAAACCTCCCCCTATATTTCCATTTCGCGTTCTATTTGTTGGATTTCTTTTAGATAGTCAATAATTTTATTTATTTGTTCTTTTTTATCTACTTCGATAGGGATTTCTATCATTGAATATTCCCATTTGATAGTCAGATGCACTTTTTCGTTGTCAATACCTTCAAACGAATATTCCAAACGCTCTTGTATTTCCTTAGAGGTGATGACAGGAACTTTTATTTCGATGATATTATCGTTGGGGTCATAGCTGAAAGCTCCCCACGCATCGGCATCATAGTTCAAGACGACCGTCCATTCTCTTTCTTGCGGTGTGATGAATATGGCATACGTTCCTTTTTTTACGGGTTTTCCACCGAAGAGTATATCTTGTCCGAAGGTAATATTGGTAGCGTCATTCGCTCCGGCACGCCATATTTTCCCGAAAGGGACAAGCTCGCCGAATATTTTGCGTTCGCGCACGGCAGGACGGCTGTAATTGACGGATATTTCGCTCACGGAGAATTGCTGTGTGATGCTCTGTTTCGGGCTCGCCATCGGGTAATGAAACTCTTGGGCAGAGATGATTTCTAAAGAAAACAGTAGTAAAATAAAAAAATATAACGGTTTCATAGTTTTTGTTATAAAATTATTCAAATGTCAGATTGATTAAAAATCCTCGCGTTTGGATACGATTGAGATTGCCTGTCCACTGGCTGTTAGCATTCATATCGGGGATAAGCTCGTCGTTGAGCGAGAAAAGTCCTCGGATAGAAGGCGAAAAGCGGAAGTAAGGCGTATAAACATCAAGACCTACACCGAGCTCGTAGAAATACGTATTTTTTTTCATTCGGAATTTGTTTTCCGAATTATCTATATTGAGTTTTTCGTTGCTACTGAGATTGATGGTGGTTGAAGCCCCGACAGTAACATAAGGTTTGAAATTATACCAGCGTTTACTACTGATTTTGAGTAACACCGGTATATAAACGTAGGTGGAACGGACTTCCCGGATATAATCTCTTTCATCTTGAAATCCGGGGAAATACAAATCGCGCTGGTTGTACACCAACCCGGGTTCGATACGCAGATTAAAATATTTCATCAGACGTAAGTCGCCCGAAAGTCCTACATTGAAACCGTAGTTTTTCTTTATTTGAATTTCGGTTGTCAAAGGATTAGTGTAATCCAAATTTTCGTAATCGAATTTGAAATCGAGCATGTTGATACCGAAATAATACCCCCATTGGATGCGGTTATCATCAAAATGTTCCATATTGTACAAAGGATCTTTGCGTTGGGCGGCAGCTTGCGTAATGCCTGCAACTGCTACGGCACACAGCAAAATGTTTTTCAAAAATCTATTCATAGACGAATTTGTTCCGTTTTTAATTATTTTTTATTACCTATATATATAGTAGCGACTCCGCCGAGCGTTTGGGGCAGGTATGAAGTGTCGGCGTAGCCCACTTTGTCGAGAATGGTTGTGAAGCGTTTCCCGTATGGGAACTCTTGTGCTGATTTTGACAGGTACGCATACGCCGAGCGGTCTTTCGAGAAAATTTTCCCGATGAGCGGCATCACAAATTTTGTATAAGCAAAATAGCCTTGTCGGAATGGAAAATGCTCAGGGACAGAGGTTTCTAATACAACGAGCCTGCCACCGGGGCGGATGACTCTCAATATTTCCGAAAGTCCTTTTTCCAAATCTTCAAAATTCCGAACGCCAAACGACACCGTTGCCGCATCAAAACTTGCATCGGCAAACGGCAGGTTTTCGCTGTCGCCAAGTACCATTTGTACCCTATCTTGCAGATTTTGGTTGATTATTTTTTCTTTACCTACGCCCAGCATTCCCTCAGAAATGTCCAATCCTGTAACGTGAGCGTTTTTGATTTCGGTCAACGCAATTGCCAAATCGCCCGTGCCGGTAGCTACATCGAGGATGCGTTCGGGAGCTATTTCGGCTATTTTCTGCACGACTTTTTTTCGCCATTTGATATCAGAACCCCATGATATAACGCGGTTCAGACCATCATACGTGTCTGATATGGTGTCAAACATTTGCGTAACTTGCGCTTTCTTGCCCGCATTGGAATCTTTATAAGGAGTAACTTTTTTTTTCATAAATGAATAGGTACACATTTTTTGCAAAGATACACATTCATCGCACATGGACATTTTTTTTATTCAAAAACAAATTTAAATAAATCTTGATAATCGTTAATAACTTTTAATGTTCACCTCACTAAAAGTATTTATTTTTTACGAAAACTGATTTCGGAAACCATGTTTGGCTAAAAATAAACGATAACGCAGCAAAAAATAATATTTGATTAAATAATTTCTATTTCACAAATAAATATCTGTAAATCAATATATTAGTTGATTGAAAAATTAAGAATTTAAAAAGAAAATAATATGACTTTCGGTTAAAAATGAGATTATCACAATAAAAACAAATGTCTTTTTCTAAAAACTCATATATTTGCACTTTATCCGAAAATGTAAATGTATATAAGAATATTCATCATATCGTTATTGATAATAGGAGGACAAGCAGCGACAGCACAGATACACGAGTTGGGAGTGTTTGTCGGAGGGAGCAATCCCATAAGTGATGTAGGGCGTACTTACTACGTGTATCCCAATAAGTTAGCATTGGGAGCTTTGTACAAATGGAATTTCCACGAACGCATGTCATTACGGGCGCAAGTAACAAAAACTACGCTTGCCGCTAATGATATTGATTCGGATATTGCGGGCAAACGCAATCGTCAGTTTCATTTTACGAACGAACTTACGGAGCTTGCCGTAGGCGCGGAATATAATTTTTTTGAGTACAGTATGCACAATCGTCTTGATAGGCCGTATACGCCGTATTTGTTTACAGGAATATCGTATTTTTGGTACGACGATTTGTATTTTGACAGAAACGTTGCGGCACGTCCGCTGGGAGCTACGGCAACACTCAGGCGTAATAAATCATTTGCCATACCTTTGGTTTTGGGAGTTAAAGCAAAAGTAAGCATGCGTTTGGTCGCTGCTTTTGAAGTGGGTACGCGTTTTACATTTATCAATAATCTCGACGGAAGCTTGCCCGATGATTTGTCATTCACTTTTGGAAATAAAACTTCGAATGATTGGTATACGTTTACAGGCTTTACGCTTACGTACACTTTTGGAGAAAAGCCGTGTTATTGTAATTAGAAAATCAGCTCAATGGAAATACCTATCACATATCCTACCCACCTAGCTATCATCATGGACGGCAACGGTCGTTGGGCACAAAAGCAAGGATTGCTACGCGTATTCGGACACGAAAAAGGGGTGGATGCGGTACGCCAATCCGTAGAATATTGTGTGGAAAAAGGCATTAAGTACCTGACGTTGTACGCTTTTTCGACCGAAAATTGGAAAAGACCCGAGAGTGAAGTCAATAAATTGATGGAACTTTTGGTCAAATTTCTAAAAAAAGAAGCGAAGTCGCTTGCTAAGAATAATGTCCGGCTCAACGCCATCGGCGATTTGTCAAGATTGCCCAAAAATGTGTCGCAAACTTTAAAAGAGACCATTGATACGCTGGCAGATAACAGCGGTACAACACTCACTCTTGCCCTCGGGTATGGAGCTCGTGAGGAGTTACTACATGCGGTGAAAGCCATCGCCACTAAAGTTAAATCCGACACAATTTTGGTAGCGCATATTGATGAAACAATAATAAATAAGCATCTTTACACGCACGATTTGCCCGATGTGGATTTGCTAATCCGTACCAGCGGAGAGTGTCGTATAAGCAATTTCTTGTTATGGCAGATAGCCTATGCAGAGCTGTATTTTACAGAAGTATTATGGCCTGATTTTCGGAAAGAACATTTGCAACAGGCGATAGAAAGCTATCAGAAGAGAGAAAGAAGATTTGGAAAAACAAGTGAACAACTTAAATAATTTATGACTTTGAAAAGATTTTTATCCATCGTATTATTTGCGGTAGTAAGTGTAGTAAGTGCTCAGGAAGAAGAAAGACTATCGCTCGAACAAGGGAGAAAATATACCATCGGTGGGATTGAAGTAACCGGAGCCAAACGATATAATGAGCAGACTATTTTGACTACTTCAGGGCTCAAAGTAGGCGACGAAATAACCATTCCGGGAGAAAAATTCAGTAATATTATCCATAAACTCTGGAGCTATAAGCTCTTCAGTGATGTCAATATATACATTACCCGTACCGAAGGAAATACGGCATTTCTCGAATTGGCAATCCGGGAGATACCTTCGTTGACCGATGTTACCATTACAGGCATCAGAGCCAAGAAAGCCGAAGGAATTATCAAAGATGCCGAACTCAAAAAAGGAGCAAAAGTCAATGAAAGTTTTATCGCCAATACGCGTAATTACCTCGTCAACAAATATCGTAAGGAAGGCTATCTAAATGCCAAAGTAACCATTGATACTAAGGTAGATACAACCGATGCTAACGGTGTGAAAATGCTTGTGCATATCGACCAAGGGGATAAGGTAAAGATAGACAAAATAACGTTTGGAGGGAATGAAAAATATACCGATGCGAAGCTGCGTAGCAAACTCAAAAAAACGAAGCAACGTATACTCGGGCGTTTCTGGAAACGCTCCAAATACGTAGCGAATGACTATACCGAAGACCTCGTGTCGCTTATTGATTTTTATAAAGAAAACGGCTACCGCGATGCACGTGTGGTTAATGACACTCTGATATATAACAATGACGGACGTATAAGCCTCAATATCAATGTAGAAGAAGGCGACAGGTATTATTTTGGAGATATTCGTTTCTTAGGAAATTCGGTGTATAACGACCGCATTTTAAATCAGGTTCTGGGAATAAAAAAGGGCGATGTATACAATGGGGTATTGCTCAAAAAACGTATTGCCGATGCCTCAAAACCCGATGCGGAAGACATTACCAATTTATACCAAAACAGCGGTTATTTGTTCTCACGCATCATGCCTGTCGAAACATCGGTAGTCAACGATACGATTAATTTTGAGATAAGAGTAGTGGAAGGAAAACCCGCATATTTTAATAATATTTCGGTAGTAGGAAACGAAAAAACCAATGACCATGTCATCTATCGTGAGTTGCGTACGCGCCCCGGATATCTGTACACCAAAGATGCCGTAGTACGTACCGTAAGGGAGTTGAGCCAAATGGGATTTTTTGACGCACAAAATATCAATCCCGAATTCAAAAATGCCGACCCCAACGCAGGAACAGTGGATATTGAATACCAAGTAGCCGAAACAGGCTCGAGCCAAATAGAATTGCAGGGCGGTTACGGTGGTGGTAGCTTCATCGGAACACTCGGGTTGTCATTTAACAATTTTTCAATCCGTAATATATTCAATAAAGAAGCTTATACACCCGTGCCGATGGGCGATGGGCAGAGTTTGGCGTTGAGACTTCAAGCCAGCCGCTATTACAGAACGTACAGTTTCTCATTTTCAGAACCTTGGATGGGAGGCAAACAGCCGGTACAGTTCTCGGTATCACTCTCCCGTACAGAACAATACAGCTACAATGCGTATACCTATAATGTAGATAGAAGTCGTCGTTTTCTTATTTCGGGAATTATGTTGGGGCTCGCCAAGCGATTGAGAGTTCCGGATGATTATTTCCAGATTTCGCATACACTCGGATTTCAGCACTATAACCTGAAGAACTATAACACAGGTCTGTTTACCTTTGGAGATGGACATTCCAACTCACTTACCTATACCATCGGATTGACACGCAATTCCAGCGGTCCGAACCCTATTTACCCGATGACGGGAAGTAATTTTAATATTAGTGCCAAACTCACACCGCCATATTCATTGTTCAATAATACGGACTATAAAGCACTCATGGCAGAGCGAGCCACCGCAGTAAGCAATAATGATGCAGATGCGATTGCCACGATAGACCAACAGCGATTCAATTGGTTGGAGTTCTACAAACTCAAAGCCAGTGGCACATGGTACACCAATTTGTTCGATAAGTTTGTGTTGAAAACGGCAGCCGATTTCGGTTATTTGGGAGCGTATAACGGCGATAGAGGATTAGTTCCCTTTGAGCGATTCTTTGTCGGAGGAGACGGACTTGCGTATTACGCACTTGACGGACGTGAGAATATACAGCTGCGCGGATACGAAAACCAATCCCTTTCATCATCGGACGGGGATGCGATATTCAATAAATTTTCACTTGAACTCCGCTATCCTATCACGCTCAAACCGATGGCATCTATCTACGGATTGGTATTTGCCGAAGGCGGAAATGCGTACTCAGGATTTTCACGCTATAATCCGTTTGAACTCAAGCGCTCGGCAGGATTGGGAATGCGGATTTTCATGCCGGCATTCGGTATGTTGGGAATTGATTTCGGTTACGGATTTGACAACCAAATCGGGCGTACAGGACCTAGCGGATGGCAGACTCATTTTATATTTGGACAACAATTTTAATATTTTGGCATGATATTTTCTATAGTAAATGTGTAATAAAAAAAATAACAAACTAAGATATTAAAAGAAAATAGTACATTTGCAATAATTAATACCATATAAAAAATGAATTTCATACGCTTACAGTACGTCTTGTCGGTGTTCTTATTGGGAACAGCACTAAGCATCGCCCAAAAGAATATGCGTATAGGATATGTAGATATGGATTTTGTATTAGCTAATGTAGAAGAATATAAAATAGCCAACGAGCAGTTTGATATCCAAGTAGAACAATGGCGAACCGAAATAGAAAAAAAAAGTAAACAAATAACAGACGAAAAAGAAAAACTCGAAGCAGAAAAACCATTGCTCACGCCCGAGCTTATCAAAGATAAAGAAGAAGAAATAGCCTTGCTGGAATATAATTTGAGGGCGTATCAGGAAAAAAAATTTGGAGCAACCGAAGGCGAGTATATCAAACAAAAGTTCATGCTCACCAAACCGATTCAAGACCAAGTATTCAATGCAGCTCAAGAAATAGGAAAATTACGTAAGTACGATTTTATATTTGAGAAAAATGATGTATCGATGTTATTTTCTAATAAACAGCATAATTTGAGCCATCTGATATTGAGAATTCTTAATAAAAAGAACAATGCCGATGACCGCAATAAAGACATCAGCGAGTTGCTCAAAGAAAATTATGATTTTGAAGTCGTCGATGAGCGGGTTCAGCGAAGAGCTCAATTAGAACAAGAACGGCAAAAACGGATAGAAGAACAAGAAAAACTTAGAGAAGAACGGCGGCAGATGATTCTCAAAGAGAGAGAAGAAAAAGCCAAAGCCCGTGAAGAGGCACGGCTGAAACTGCTCGAAGAACGGGCAGCTAACAAAAAGAATAATAACTAAATATTTTAAATACTAACATTTTAATTTTAATTACAAAGATGATGATGAGAAACATTAAGACTATTTTGATTGCATTGGCGCTCGTATTCGGTGCTACTTCAATGATGACTGCCCAGACAAAAGTAGCTCATATTGATATGCAAAAACTGTTGGAAGAGATGCCTGATATGAAGTCAGCTGACGCACAGTTGAAAAAATTACAACAAACATACACTGCTGATATTGAGGCTTCTATCAAAGAATTGCAAGCCAAAGCTCAGACCTATCAAAATGAGGCTGCCGCTTTGACTGATGACCAATTGAGAGCTCGCGAAAGCGAATTTATGAGAAAATCGGAAGAAATCCAGTCAATGGAGAACAACATCCGCCAAGCCCAACAAACAGCTGCGCAAGAAATCCAGAAAAAACAGCAAGAACTTATCGAGCCTATTTTGAACAAAATCAAAAATGCGGTTGATAAAGTAGCTAAAGCACAAGGCATACAGTACGTATTGAACTCAAGTAGCGGTTCGGGCGTGATTGTGGCACAAGGTACAGATTTGTACAGCAGTGTGAAAAAAGAATTAGGATTCTAATAAAAACGAACGATAGTTTTTTAAAATATTATGTAGAAAAGTGTCTGTGTATGCAGACACTTTTTTTATTTTTGCAATATGATACAGGATAATCCCATAGGACTTTTTGACTCAGGCGTAGGAGGAACAACCATTTGGAAAGAAATCGTTGCATTCCTTCCGAATGAGAATACATTGTTTTTGGCAGATAATCTGAATGCTCCGTATGGACAAAAATCAAAAGAAGAAATCACCCGTTTGTGCGAAAAAAACACTCGTTTTTTATTAGAAAATCAAGTGAAAATAGTCATAGTAGCTTGCAATACGGCTACAACGAATGCTATCTCGTATTTGCGAAATAAATTTGAAGACATATCATTTATCGGCATCGAACCAGCGATAAAGCCCGCAGCACTCTCAAGCGTAACAGGCAAAGTAGGGGTGTTGGCTACCAAAGGAACGCTCTCCAGCGAACTTTTTTTGAAAACAAGCTACACTTCCGCACAGCAAACGGGCATACAGATTGTTGAAAGAGTGGGAGAGGGGTTGATAGAACTTATCGAAAGCGGTCGCTTGGAAAGCCCCGAAATGTTCCAACTTCTTCAAGAATATTTGCTGCCGATGGTGTCCGAAAATATTGATTATCTTGTACTAGGTTGCACGCATTATCCGTATTTGCTTCCGCAGATTCAGAAAATTATTCCACCACATATTCGGGTAATTGATTCGGGCTACGCAGTAGCTCGCCAGACGCATAAAGTTCTTTCAACACAAGGACTTTTGCGTAAAGCGAATCGCTCGCAAGCCGTACATCAGTGGTTTGCCAATGGTACTATAGAAGTGCTACAGCAGTTCCGGCCAAAATCAAACGCATGTTTGAACATTCAAAAATGTTCGTTTTGAATTATTTTTTAGGGATTTTTATATAATAAATTTTCCCTGAGGTGTTTGTAAGTTTAGTATCTCTCAACCACGGATTGTGGATTTTGAGTTCTTTATAATTGATGCCGTACAATTTTGCAAAATCGGCAAGGCTTGCGATACTGCTATCTACTCTCACTTCATAGGTAGGTTCTTCGGTATAGAGCTGGTCTTGTGAGTAATTGAATCCGTATCGGGCAGGGTCGCTCATGATTTCTTTCAGGGCAAGAATGCGGAATACGTAGCGCGAAGTTTCGGTATTGAGCCACAAATCGTAATAATCCTTGGACTGTTGGGCGGAAAGTTGCCGGTTTACGCCCGCAATTCCTGCATTGTAGGCAGCGGCGGCAAGTGTCCAGTTACCGGTGCTTTGCTTAGCTTTGTTGAGATAATCGCAAGCTGCCTGGGTGGCTTTTTCAAGATGATAGCGTTCGTCGACCGTGTCTGTTATTTCGAGTCCGTATTCTTTGCCGGCAGTTTTCATAAATTGCCAAAAACCACTCGCACCTGCAGGCGAAACCACGTTGAGAAATCCGCTTTCGATGAGTGCCAGATATTTGAAATCATCAGGAATGCCATTACGTTTGAGGATAGGCTCGATGATAGGAAAATATTTGTTGGCACGCTTGATGAGCAACAGTCCGTTGGATTGCCAATAGGTATTGACGAGCAACTCTCTGTCGAGGCGTTCGCGAACATCGGGAATCGTCAGAGGGGCTGCTTCGCCGGCAAATGAAATTTCGGTAGGAAGGTCTACGGCGTATATGTTGTAGCCTTTTACGGGGCGGTCTTCGTCATTATCAGGCGTTTCGTCAGCGGGGGTGCTGCTTGCATTGATGAGCAATCCGCCCAAAAAGAATATTCCTAAAATACTCAATATGTTTTGCATTAGATTTTTCATGGTAGAAGTGATTTTGTCTGCAAAAATGAAGATATTTATTTATAAAAGAAAGTATTTTAACTTTTTTGGGTTTTGAAAAAGAGGTAAAGAATAAATGTTTTAAATGTATCTTTTTTTCTACAAATTATCTGTTTATATTTGTGCAAAACAAAATTACTTTTATGCAGATACAAGTAAACGTAAAACAATTAGGAAAGAAAAAGCCCGCCGTTGCTACACAAGCGTTGGAAATTGCCGATTTGAAAGAAAATACACTCAAAGAGTTGATTACCAATATTGTAAAGCAGCAAGTAACCGCCTTCAATAAGCGGACGGAAAGTAGTGCTATCATTCCTTTTTTGACAAATTCGGATATTGAAACGCTTTCCCATTCGGGGAAAATCGGTTTCGGAAGCGTTCACAATCCCGAAAAAGCCGTTGAAGAAAAAGCCGTTGAAAACGCATTGTTAGCCTTCAAAGACGGTCTTTTCTGCGTTTTTATGGACGAAAAACCGCTCGAAAATCTGTCAGAAAAAATCAATCCCAATCCCGAAAGTATTTTTACCTTTGTAAGGCTTACCTTTCTTAGTGGAAGGTGAAAGTAGGGGGGAGCGGATAGCGGATAGCGAACAGTGGCTTTCCGAACTTTTCATTTACTATCCCCTATCCGCTATCCCCTGCCCCCCTAAACCTAACCCCCTAAAACCTACCCTCATGCTCCAAGACGACATCGACAAAAAAATGGATTACGAGCAGCCGCGAGCGTTGCACGGTATTCTGTACGACATTCAAGACGGAAAAACACCCGATTTGAGTAAACTGTTGCGATTCAATGCGTTTCCTCCCGAAATGTCAGGCGAACCCCAAAATATACTCGGAAAAATTTTCGGGTCAAAAGAAAAAACGTTCCGCCTCTCGAAAAAAACTGCCGAGTTGGGGCTTCTGTTCCTCAACTGTTATCCCGATTATGCCGATTCCGAATATTATAACTGTGCCGACACCGTGTATCCCGGCAGCAAACGATTACCTGTTTTTCAACAGCATTTCGATATCGAACATCTTTGGGACGGCGAGCATTACGACCTTTTGGTGCTGGTTTTCGGGAAAAATGATGCCCCTTTGGTCAAAAAAGCGTGGGAAAAAGCCCCGCAACTGATGTACCAAAAAGGCTATTACCGCCGTTCGTTCCGCCGTCCGAATGATGAGCTTACAGGGCAATTGCTGCAAATTAATTTTTTCATAGAATTAATAAACGCTTACAGTGTGCATCCGTTTACGCTGGCGGAATGTTTGCAATATGATGTCGCTCTTGGCGGATGCGAACTGCTTGTGGCAGCTGCCCTTGAGAACGACCCAAAACTGTACCAATTGGCATGCGACATTCTGCAAGGAAATGCCGAAAACGGACACGTGTCGAGGTTGCTCATCAAGTCGTTATTACTGACGGATTACCAGCCTGCGTGGCAACAAGTCGGGAATTTGCTGTTGGCGGCACAGCGGCAGGAAGGGCTTCGGCAGACCATTCTTGAAAGCCTTGACGAAACTTCCGTAGGAGCATTTCAATATATGTTACAGCTAATAAATTCTGAAAATTTAACCCGATTTTCGTCTGTTGTCAGAGCGATGGATGTTTGGGCTGGTTTTGCGTGGGGCGCCGAAAAGCAAAGCACCGTCAAGCGGTTTGCCGAATTGGCAGAAAAATACGTAACCACACCTTCGCTGCTGAACGGTATGCTTTCAAGTCCCGACAATGCCGAGTTGTATATGGCACTCTGGGGGCAGGGCGTACACGATGTTGATGTCTGTTTCCCGATATTGAAAACGCTTTACGAAAAAGGAAATACCGAAAAGAAAATACTGGTTTTATACTTTGTAAATCAGACAAATATAACCGAATGGAAACAATATTTTGTAGAAAAAGCCTTGTTCGATACGGTGCCAGCGGTGCATTATTGGGGCGTGATTTTGCTTCCTTCCCGAAGTTGTTTTGCAAATCCTGCGGAAATTATCGACCGCTTGGAGACACTCTATGAGGCATTCCCCGAAAAGGAAATCATAACAAAAGGCAAGGTGTTTTCGTGGTTGCAATACACTTATTCCAAAAAGCTAATTGCTTCGGCGATGCTTGATTTTGCAGATTTTGACGATGCAGATGAACGCATTAGAATGTTAAAATATTACGAATTTTTACCAATTGAAAATCGTGAATCTTTGGTACGGAAAATGCTGCGCGGTTTCTTGCCGTATTCGCAAGATAAAGAAGCCGTACCGACGGTAGTGCAACGTGATTTTGCTTTGCAAATTATTTCCGACCGCTCGTCGTACATCCGTTCGGCAGCGATGAACGTGCTGAAAAAATCGGAAATCAGCGACAGCGAAATTTTGATTTTTGAAGAAATGCTCAAACGAAAATCATCGGATTTCCGTCAGTTTGTGTTGGAAACCATTCAAAAACGAAGCGTTTCGCAGATTTTTGAGAGTGCAGGGCGGTTGCTGTCGTCCGCACAAGCCGAACAGCGGTTGGCAGGATTGGATTTGCTCGATTTTCTCAATCAAGAAAAAGAAAACCAGCGCCAAGCACAAGCCATTGCTACGGATTTTCAGGAAAACCGAAAATTGAATAGCAAAGAGAAAATTCTGATTGACAAGATATTACAAAGCAACGCACCGCAATATGACGCGTCAAACGGTTTTGGGTTGTACAATCCTGAAAATAAAACCGTGTACGGAAAACCCGAAAAACCAACATCGGGTGTGTTTTATGAAAATGTGGTAAATGCCAAAAATAAATACGGATTTTCAATTTCTGAAAAGGAATTATTGCTAAAAATTAAAAAATTGCAAGACCTCATCTGGCAGTACCGAGATTACGAATACGAATCGGAAAATTGGGACGGTTCGGTGGAAAAAGTGCTGTTGGGGAACGTTTTCATGGGAAAAGAAAGGCAGAACGACCCCGAAAAAAAATACAGTCCGCGAGAAATTTTTGAAAACCATCCGCTTCCCGATGTGTGGGAAAATTGGTACAAAACATCGGGGCTTACGGTTTTTGACCTTTTCTTGCTCGGGCTTTCGTGGAATTACGATTTTTATTATTCCGGAAGTGCAGACGACGAAAAAGAGAAACTTTTCCCAAAAACACATGCCAAAACCAAGACCCTGTTTCCGAGAGTGCCATTCCCGGGAAATGAAAACAGAGCTGTTGCCAGTAGCACCCTGAACATCATCAGGCTGCTCGGCGACCTGTATCCGTATGACAAAAAGGCGGAATACCTACTCGATGGTTGGCAATATGCTGTAAGTCAGATAGATGAAAGAGAGCTGCATAAAGTTGCCGAAATCAAATCCGACTATTATGTGCAAACGTATGTTGTTTTTGAATTGAGTGTTTTGAGTAATTTTTATTACAGTTGCATCACTTTGCATCTGGATGATAATGTAGAAAAATTTACGAAAAAGTGGCACTTATGGCGCTTTACAGAACAAAATATACCTGCGGATTACGAAAATTCCCGCAAAATTTCTTTTGGAGAATATCTGAAAGCGCACAAAATGGGGCTGTGTACCGATGACGAACTGATGCAGCAGTTTTTTAGTGATGATAACGTCCTGCGGATATTGACCGCCGACAGCCGTTACAAACATAACAAAAAGGAACAAGAACGGCTGTTTGCCGAATATCCGTTCCTTGCCGGTTGGACGGAAAAAGTCCGCAACCGAATCCTTGAAATCGAGCTCAAGCGGGGCGACAGCAGTACGCCTGTAACCCGGTTTGCAGGGCATTTGCAGTCGGTGTACGGCATCCATGTTTTACTGCAAATCCTCAACGGATTGGGCAATGATACGCTCAATCGCGGCTATGTTTATGCGTATGGCGAACGAACGTACAGCAAAAAAGAAATCCTCAGCAAATTGTTAAAATGTTGTTATCCTTCCACGGACGACACCGATGCCGTTTTTGCCGAAAAAATCAACGAAGCCGGCATTACAGAACAACGGCTTATCGAGGTGGCAATGTACGCACCGCAGTGGCTTCCTTTCGTGCAGAACTATTTGAATTGGAAAGGATTGGGTAGTGCCGTGTGGTGGCTTCACGCACATACGAACAGCTATCATTCGGCGGAAACGGAAAGTGAAATCGCTCAGTTTTCCAACATCAGTATACGGCAATTTTCCGACGGCGTGGTGGATTATCATTGGTTTCAACAGGCGTATTCGGCAATCGGAAAACAGCGTTGGAAACTGCTTTATGATGCCGCCAAATATATCTCGGAAGGAACGGGACACAGCCGTGCCAAGCTCTACGCCGATGTGATGACAGGCGAAACCAAAATCCGTGAAGTTGCCCAACGCGTGAAAGAAAAACGAAACCAAGATTACGTACGTGTGTACGGGCTGGTGCCGCTAAGCAAAACAGCACCGCAAAAAGATGTGCTGAACCGCTATAATTATTTGTTAGAATTTGCCAATGAAAGCAAACAGTTTGGCGCACAACGGCAGGCAAGCGAAAAATTGGCGGTTGAAATTGCGATGGACAACCTCGCTTTCACGGCAGGCTACCCCGACCCGATTCGGCTTACGTGGGCTATGGAAACCGAAGAAGCCAAAACCATTCTCGCCAATTCCGAAGTATTGACTTTTGATGAATATACCGTTGAATTACAGATAGATGAACAAGGAAAATCGGAAATAGTAACACACAGCAACGGCAAAAAACTGAAAAGCATTCCGCCGAAACTCAACAGCGAAAAAGCCGTTGTCCAACTCAAAGATTTTCATTCACGCTTGAAAAAACAATACAGCCGCAGCCGCAAATCATTGGAAGAAGCGATGGTTCGGGGCGATGCCTTTCTGAAAGACGAACTCATGCTGCTGATGTCGCACCCCGTCATCGCACCGATGCTCAAAAAATTAGTGCTGACCGACGGTATCTCATCCGGATTTTTCCTTGACGGAAAACTGGTCAATCCCAACGGAGCTTCGGCAGAAATCAAGGGTGAAATCCGCATTGCCCACTGTTGCGATTTGTACGCATCGGGACAATGGCAAGCCTATCAACATTATTGTTTTACCGAAAAAATAATACAGCCTTTCAAGCAGATTTTCAGAGAGTTATATGTTCCTACTGCCGATGAACTCGAAGCCGTAACGGTATCGAAACGCTACGCCGGACACCAAGTGCAGCCGCAAAAAACAGTGGCATTGCTCAAGTCGCGAGGCTGGAAAGCAGATTATGAAGAAGGCTTGCAAAAAGTTTTCCACAAAGAAGGATTTATTGCCAAAATTTACGCTATGGCGGATTGGTTTTCGCCTGCCGACGTGGAAAGCCCGACCTTGGAAACGGTGGAATTTATCAGCAGGGAAAATTACAAAGGCATTCCTTTTAAAGAAATTAACCCGTTGATTTTCAGTGAAGTAATGCGTGATTTGGATTTGGTAGTCAGCGTAGCCCACGTGGGCGGTGTTGACCCCGAAGCCAGCCAGTCGAGTATTGAGTTGCGGTCGGCAATCATTCGGGAGACGTTGCAACTTTTCAAACTTACGAACGTGCAACTGCAAGGGCACCACGCTCTCATCAACGGAAGCCGTGCCGAGTATAGCGTACATTTGGGAAGCGGCGTAACACATCTTCGTCCGGGTAAAAGCCTGTATATCTTGCCGGTACATTCGCAACATCGGGGGCGGTTATTCCTACCGTTTGTAGATGAAGACCCAAAATCGGCGGAAATTATGTCGAAAATACTGATGCTTGCCAATGACAAAGACCTCAAAGACCCGACCATTTTGGAGCAGTTGAAGTAAGCGTAAAATCGGAATAAAATCACTTGAAAACCCGTTGGAAATTGTTTTGACGGGTTTTTTTGTGCGTTTCCAACACTCCATAACGGCAAAAAACGGCAAAACAGGTTTTTGAAAACGGAATTTTACAGCAATTTTGTGTCATAAAAAAATATTTTATATTTAATATTTTGGCATTAAAAATAAGTAATTGCATTGTAAAATTATAATTTTAACTTTTATAAATTAAAATATTAAATAACAACTAAATTGTACGCTGTTTTGTGCTTGTTTTTTATTTATTTTATGCATACTTTTGAAGTGATTGTAAATTGAAAACTTAAAATTAATTTTTAATTATGAAGAAACTTGTATTGACATGGATAGTTTTGTTCGTCGGCTTGGCAGCTTTCGCACAAGAACGGACGATAACCGGTAGGGTTACTTCTCAAGACGGCAGTCCGTTGGCAGGAGTAAACATTGTCGTGAGAGGAACGCAGATAGGCACTTCGACCGATTTTGAGGGTTTTTACAGGCTCGCAGCGGTCAGGCAGGGCGATGTGTTGGAGTTCAGCTATGTGGGCTACATTACGCAAACGCACCGGCTGGCGGAAATGGGCGGTAATAACACGCTGGATGTCAGCATGGCGGAAGATGCACAACAACTGGACGATGTGGTTGTGGTGGGCTACGGCACGCAACGCCGGAGCGACGTAACGGGAGCAGTGGCTTCCGTGAATTATGAAGAACTTGCCACCCAACCCGTGAACAACATCAGCGATGCCCTCAAAGGACGCATTGCGGGGGTGCAGGTATTTTCCAACAGCGGGGCACCGGGCGGTTCTATTTCGGTACGTGTGCGAGGTATCGGTACGGTCAACAATGCCGACCCGCTTTATGTGGTGGACGGAATCCCGACGTCGGATATTAATTTCTTAAATCCGAATGACATCGCTTCCATTGAGGTGCTTAAAGACGCATCGGCATCGGCAATTTACGGGTCGAGGGGAGCGAACGGCGTGGTTATCGTTTCCACCAAAAGCGGAAAAATCAATATGCCTACTAAGATAACGGTTGATACGTATGCAGGTGTAAAAAACCTTATCAATAATTGGGAAACAACCAACGGAGCGGAGTGGCTAAGCATACAGCAAACGCTCAACCAAACCCGCACGAGCCCGATTAATCTCGCTCTTGCCAATAGCAATATTTCAACCAACTGGCTGGACGAAATCAGCAGGACGGCGTATGTGCAAGATGTGAATGTTAATTTTTCGGGTGGTGCAGAAAAACTCATTTATTCGGTAGGCGGCGGTTATTATGACGAAGAAGGAACGATTATCGGGACGGATTTTGACCGTATCACAGCCCGTTTCAAATCCGAATATCAAGCCAAAGAGTATCTGAAAATAGGCGTAAATACCATTCTTCAAAATAGCAATACCAAGAATAGCGTTTCGGAAGCGAATGTCAATCTTGGAACTATCAATACGGCTATCAAACTCGAACCGACATTCCCCGTGTGGATAGACCAGCAGGCAGGCGTATACGATTATTCCAAATTTACCGATTACCCCAATCCGGTGGCTCAAATCGCTTATAACAACAACCGTACGGAACGGCTGAACATCTTGGCGAATGCCTTTGCTGAATTGGAACTCATCAAAAATTTGAAATTCCGGACAAGTTACGGCTGGAACAGAACCAATACCGACAATTACAATTTTACCCCTGTTTATGAAGTGAATACCAATCAGCGTAATTTGATAAACAATGTGTACCGCTACAATAGCAAATCATTGTACCAAACGTGGGAAAACACGATTAATTATTCACGGCAGTTCGGCGAGCATAACATAGCGGCATTATACGGATTTACGAAAGAAAAAAGCCGTTTCGAGTGGCTGTCGGGCAGCCGTAATAATGTTCCTAATGAGGACCGAGCCTTGTGGTTTTTGGATTCGGCGGTTGACGGCGACCAAGCCAGAGGGTCGGCATCGGAGTTTACGCTCATGTCGTATCTCGGACGGATTAACTATTCGTATGCCGATAAATATTTGTTGACAGCGACATTTCGTGCGGACGGTTCGTCACGCTTCTCGCCCGGCAATCGTTGGGGCTATTTCCCGTCGGTCGCTCTGGGATGGAAGCTGTCCGAAGAAGCGTTTTTGAGCAATGCTGACTGGCTTTCATCGCTCAAACTCAGAGCAGGGTGGGGGCAAATCGGAAATCAAAATATCAGCACCTATCCGTATCAAACCACGATGAACGGGGCGGCACAGTATCGCTACATATTTGGCATAGCCGAAGAAGTGTGGCAAGGATACGTAGTAACTGCCATGCGTGACCAAAACATCAAGTGGGAAACGGTAGAATCACTCAATGTAGGTGTCGATGCCGAATTTTTCGACAAACGCTTGGGCGTAACGCTGGATTGGTTTACCAAAGACACCAAAAATATGCTGCTGAGCGTACCTATTCCTTTATATTACGGATATGAAACAGGTCCGACTGTCAATGTCGGGGAGGCAAACAACAAAGGCTTGGAACTCAGTGTGCAATGGGCTGACAATATCACAGAAAATTTCGGATACAATATAGGAGTCAACGTTTCGACTTACAAAAATAAAATGGTGAGCATCGGTAACGGAAATCCTATCACGGGCGGTGCGTATTACGGCGGAAGTGCTACCCGTACCGAAGTGGGCGAGTCTATCGGATATTTCTTCGGATATAAAACGGCAGGCGTGTTCCAATCGCAAGCCGAAATTGATAATTGGGCAGTACAGCAAGGAACTAATAATGCCGCACTCCAGCCCGGCGATTTGAAGTTTGTGGATGTTAACGGCGATGGCGTAGTCAATGATAATGACCGTACCAAAATAGGCAGTCCGGACCCTGATTTTATCTACGGAATTAATCTCGGAGTCAATTATAAAAATTGGGAGCTCAATGCGTTCATACAAGGCTCGCAAGGCAATGAAATATTCAATGCCATGAAAACTCACTTGTACAACTTTGATGAAACGAACAAACACAAGGATATGCTCAATTCGTGGACACCGACCAACACGCAGACCGATATGCCGCGGCTCAGCGGTAACGACCGTAATAATACCAACCGCACTTCCGACCGATTTGTGGAAGACGGTTCGTATGTACGGCTCAAAAATCTGACCTTGGCGTACAATATCCCTTCCAATGTGTTGCAGAAAATTAATGTAAACCAATTGAAGCTGTATTTTTCGGCACAAAACCTTATCACGCTTTCAAAATATTCGGGTGCCGACCCCGAAATCGGGCAAGTAACCTCCACCAACTACCTTAGCAGAGGTGTTGATTTGGGCGTGTATCCGCAAGCCGTTACCTATGTAGTAGGCTTAAAACTCGATTTTTAACAAAAAACTATGAAAATCATGAATACGTATCTATCAAAAATAACAAAAGCAGCTACATTGGTTTCCGTAGGCTTGCTTGCAACGAATTGTAGCACCGATTTCTTAAATCAAGATAAACTCGGCGAAGAAACGTCCGCAGTGTATTTCAACAGCCAAGCCAAAGCCGTTGCCTCGCTCACGGCAGCTTATTCCGATGTGAAAGATTACCGTTTCGGGTGGAGTTATTGGGCTTTCGGCGAAACGCTCAGCGACAATGCCATTTATGGAGGGAGTGATGGCGACCATGGCGGTTTTGCACTGCCCAAAGCCTTTAACGCACCCGCCAATGACGCCAAAGTAACCAACAAATGGCGGCTTAACTATCGGGGAATCAATAAAGCCAACCAAACCATTGAAGGCGTACAACGTATGGATGATGCTCTTTTCCAGTCAGTTGCGTATAAGAACAGACTGATAGCGGAAGCAAAAGTACTTCGGGCGTTTCATCATTTTGATTTGGTGCGGTGCTTCGGGCGTGTGCCGATACTTGACCATTTGATTACAACATCGGAGCGTATCGGGCAGTCGGACATAGCCGACGTTTACGATTTCATTATCAATGACTTAAAAGAAGCTGTGCCACATTTGCCAAAGAAAAGCGGACTTGCTCCTACTGAAATAGGGCACGTTACACAAGGATTTGCACAGGCGATGATAGCCAAAACGTATCTGTACGCCAAGAATTTTCCGGAAGCCAAAACATGGGCTAAAGAAGTTATCGACTCAGGCGAATACAGTTTGGTGGCGAATTATGCTGATATTTTTACCTTTGCAGGAGAAAATGGTATAGAATCCTTATTTGAAATCAATTTTATTACCTCCAATACAGAGACGGCAGCTACAAATAATAATGGTAACTTCCAGACGCTCTTTATGTTACCTCGAAACATCACGTATGGCTACGGAATCAATCTGCCTACGCAAGATTTGGCGGATGCGTATGATGCCGCAGGCGATGTAATCCGCAAAAATGCAACTTTGCTCACCACCGATGAGGTGTACGAACGGGAAATTCCGGCTTCGGTGTGGGCTTCGGGCGATGCCGCACTTATCCAAGATTGGAAAGACCGGTTGCTTTTCAACCGCACGGGATATTACCAAGAAAAAATGTATGTATATCCCGACCAGCGTTCGGCTGAAATCAGGAATAACGCTAACAATATCCGCATTATGCGTTACGCAGAAGTACTCCTCATTTATGCCGAAGCCTGTGCCGAAACTAATGATGATACGAATGCACAAACAGCACTGAACCAAGTGCGTACACGTGCAGGTCTTGCCGATGTAACCGCGACAGGCGATGCCCTTAAAGATGCCATTTTCAACGAACGCCGCTTGGAACTCGCCGGCGAAAACGAACGCTATCACGACCTTATCCGCACCGGAAGAGCCAACGCAACCATTCTTCCCGGATGGACGGAAGCCAAAAAATATTGGCCTGTACCGCAACTCGAAATTGATAATTCGGTAGGAGAAATAGAACAAAATTCCGGGTATAATTAAAAATTATTTACGTTTGATTTGTAAAAGCTGTCTTGATTAGGCAGCTTTTTTTATGGTTTTATGCTTTCGCTAAATAAATTATCGTGAAAAGGCACGACTCCAATACCGGGTAAGTCATTGCATTGTATCAAACCTTCGGTGGCTTTAACGCCTTCAAATATGTCATTGTCAATCAGTAGATTACCGTCAAGGTCAATCCAATCAACTGCAGATGACAATTGTGCCGCCGCCGATATGGCACATGAAGTTTCCGTCATACATCCCAGCATGGTCTGTAATCCTAAAGATTTTGCCAACCGTATCATTTTATCAGCCTCAGCAATACCTGTTGATTTCATCAGCTTGATGTTGATCCCCGAGTATACGCCTACGGCAGAAGGAATGTCAGCCAATCGCTGTACCCCTTCATCGGCTATGATTGGTAACGGACTGCGTGCTGTAAGCCAAGCGATTGCATCGATGCTGCTTTTGGGCATGGGTTGTTCTACAAATTCGATACCTTGGGTCGCCATCCATTCTATTTGGTCGAGAGCTTGGTATTTGTCCGTCCATCCTTGATTGGCATCAACGCATAGCGCAACGCGGGTTACTTCCCGTATGGATTTAATGATTTCTTGGTCGTTATCTGCTCCTAATTTTATTTTTAACCGGTGGAAATTTTTAGCTTCTTGGGTTTTCCGTTTAACCATATCGAGCGTATCTATCCCGATGGTAAATGATGTGTTGCGGGCAGTTTTGCTGTAACCTATTATTTCACGGCACGGTCGTTCAGACAGTTTGCCAACCAAATCATGCAAGGCAATGTCGATACCCGCTTTGGCAGCTGTATTGCCGTGGGCGATTTGGTCTACGTAAGCAAGTATTTCTTCGATATTGAAAGGATACGTAAAACCGTCCCAATGGAGTTTGTTGTAAAAAGCTGCAACCGAATGGTGGCTTTCGCCCAAATAAGGCGGTAGAGAAGCCTCGCCATAGCCGACTATTCCGTCATAAGCGAGAGCAACCAACATTACGGGGCTTTTTTTTCGGCTGTAGCCCGCAACCGTGAATACGTGCGTAAGTTGTAAATCATAAGGCACGTATGACAATTTTATTTGAGGTGTCATGGATTTGTCAAGGAAAAGGATTTGTTTTTTGAAATCTGTTGTTCTATTACAAAAATAGAAAAAGTTTGGTGTATATCAGATACTTTTAAAAACTTTGATTTGATTTTTTTGGGATTGCTTTTCGAGGTAATTTTTCGTTTTTACAAAAAACAAAAACCGCTAAATACAAATAATTGTCTATATTTACCCCAAAAAAACAGCGTGGCAAAAAAGAAAAATATGGAAATCCCGAAAGGTTATAAGATTTTCGGGAAAGTGTTACAAGCTATTTCGCATTCGTGGGCAGCGGCGTATGCCACCCGATTATTTTTTACCCCCATACGGTTTGCGATGCCCGAACGGGAGAAACACATGGACAAAGAGAGCCGCCAAAAGCTCATCAGCATTCCTGCCATCGGTAAGAAAATAAACGTGTACGAATATGGAGATGCACCCCGTAAAATACTTTTGGTACATGGTTGGAGTGGTCGTGGCACGCAATTGGTTACGCTTGCCGATACGCTTCTGGCAAAAGGATATTCGGTAGTGAGTTTTGACGCTCCTGCGCACGGCAAATCATCTGGAAACAAGACCTATATGGCAGAATTTATCGCTTGTATCATTGAAATAGATAAGCAATTGGGCAGTTTTTACGGCATCATCGGGCATTCGCTCGGAGCGATGTCGTCTATCAATGCATTGGCTATGGGCATGTCGTCTTCTTTTTTGATTTGCATCGGTAGCGGCGATATTATTGAAGATATTATTTATGATTTTACGGATAAATTAGAACTCAAAAAAGAGGTCGGGCGTAAAGTACATGGTATTCTCAATGAAAAATTGGGCAGTTCGGTCAATCGCTATTCGGCATCAATGGCAATACGGAAATTACAGATTCCGATACTAATCATTCATGACGAAGACGATACGGATGTACCTGTGAGTGCGGCTCATAATATACACAAGAACGCTCCCAATAGCGAACTATACATCACGCAAGGACTTGGGCATAGACGGGTGATGGCCGATGCAAAAGTGATGGAACGAATACAGTCTTTTGTCGAAAATAAAACAAATAAAATTGTTTAAAAATACATTTTTAATGATAGATTTCTTTTTAAAATGAAAAAATACAATTTCTTATTTCAAGCAAACAGTTTCATGAAGTATCTCTTACTCAGTGGAGTGATATTATTTTCGGCTTGTAATGGGAATACTCAAAAAATACTAAAAACTATGGATAGAGCAGATGAAATAAAGTATCCTGTGCAAAAAACAGACGCGCAATGGCGAGAATTACTCACGCAAGAAGAATATTATATTTTGCGTGAAAAAGGGACGGAATATCCGCATACGGGTTTGTATAATACTCATTTTGAGGAAGGTGCGTATCATTGTAAAGGTTGCGGTCAGAAGCTTTTTGAGAGCGACAGCAAGTTCCAGACCGATTGCGGCTGGCCGGGTTTTGACCGTCCGCTCGACAGTGCCATTATCTACCAAAAAGATACTTCGCACGGCATGGTCAGGGTGGAGATTCTTTGTTCGAAATGCGGTGGGCATTTAGGACATGTATTCAACGATGGTCCTACCGAGACAGGATTGCGGTATTGTGTCAATTCGGCGAGTCTAGATTTTGAAAATGAGAAAGATAACATTTTTGAACGATAATGTTAAAATCGCCAATAAATCGGGGAGTTATGTATGGCAAATAATGAGTATTTAGTATCTTTGCCCCATCATTAAAACAAACGGGGAAAAAACAACATGAAAAATCCTGCTTTCAGGCTTTATTTTATAGATGTGATGCGTGCTTTCGCTATCTGCATGATGCTCCAAGGGCATTTTGTGGACGGGCTGTTGGCTCACGAATATCGGGATTTGGACAACCCTGTTTTTAGTACGTGGCTGTTTTTCAGAGGATTGACAGCACCTGTTTTCTTTACCGTTTCGGGATTTATTTTTATGTATCTGCTTGCCAAAGAGAAAGAACCGGCCAAAATAGGGTGGAATCATATACGGGTTACCAAAGGGATTCGCCGCGGGATAGTACTGGTATTGACCGCTTACGCATTGCGAATCAATTGGAAAGGGCTTCTTTTTAACGGAGAAATATATTCGAATGCTTATATGGTCGATGTGCTTCATTGTATCGGGCTTTCATTATTGTTTCTGATAGCTATTTACTTATATTCGTACCGCCGGAATCGCTATGTGATGCCGTTATTATTGCTTTCCGCTACGCTGTTGTTATTCGTGATTGCACCTGTGTACGGTTCGCTCCGGTATGAGTTTCTGCCCACTTTTTTAGCGAATTATTTCACGCAAATCCACGGTTCGGTTTTTACGATATTCCCATGGTTTGGATATGCGGCATTCGGGGCATTTGTAGGGACATTATTCAATCTTTACAAAGATAATCCGCACATATATCGCTATGCCATAGGCTTTTCGGTGTTTTTTGGATTGTTACTGTCATTTGGGTCGCAGCCGTTATTTGTCCTGTTGCACGGCTTTACCGGTTGGCATTTGTTTTGGTTGCATACCGATTATCATTTGTTCAGCCGTTTGGGGAATGTACTTTTGGTTTTCACGGTATTTATGCTGCTTCGCAATGTGATCATGTCGCCGATGATTCGTTCCGTCGGTCAGAATACGCTTTCAATTTATATCATTCACTACATGACGCTTTACGGAAGCCTTATCGGTATTGGGTTTTACCGCTATTGGCATCACAGTTTGAGTCCGTATGTGGTTATCCCGGGCGCTCTCGGTTTTGTGGTGCTCAACGTGTGGCTCTCCTTCCGCTACAACCAATACAAACCTGTCGTTGCCGAAAAATATGCATTGGCATTGGCAGAAGCCAAAAGTTTCGTTTGGGATAGCTATCGTTTAGGGCGAATTCAATTCAACAGATTGAAAAATAGAATTTTAGTGCTTCTTCTTGCGTATAGAAATCGGTAATTAATCTTGGAGGAATAATCATTTTTCGAAAAAAAAATGATACGAAATGACACGGTTTGCCATCTTTATTCTTAAATAAGTTGCCCGAACGAAAAAAATAAGTATCTTTGTGAGTATCATTTATTTACTAAAAAATAGCGTTATGAGATTCGTTACACTTATACTAGTTACATTGGTGGCAGTATCCTGTAAATCGGAAGGGGAAATAGCACCCAGACAAGCCCGTAAAATTATTGAAAACCATTTGGCAAACAGTCCGCTGTACGAAACGGGCAATTTTAATACGTACAAGCAAAAACTTGATAGTAACAAAGACCATGTGTTGCTCAATTCGCTCGAAACCCTTGCGGACAACGGACTTATCGAAATCAATAACGAGAAAACACGCAAAAAATGGTTTTCCAAAGATACGGTTCTCATACTTTCGCCAATGCTGACCAAAGCCGCTTTGCCGTATGTCGTAAAACATGATAAAAATAGTGTAACTGTCAAAACGATTGTCTACGAACTGAATGATAAAGATATTGTTCTTGAAAAAAACAGTAACAAAACTGCCGTATGCACCGCCGTTCTCGACAAGGAAAAAACGCCTTTCTATGAGTTTGGCAAAGACCCACATCCGAACCATCAGTTCATTACCCGGAAATTCCGCCTCAAGTATGATGAAAAAAGCGGCTGGAAAGTAGTAAAATAATTTTTCAGATGAAGAATATCCTTATTTTATCATTATTCCAAGCACTCATTAGTGTGGTGTCGGGCATTTTTATTTCGCAAATGTCATGGATAGGAAGAGTAGGTATCAGCTTGAAATTCAGAGAATATCTCATTTTAAAAACATGGTGGAAGACGGCCTTATTATTGCTTGCTGTACAGCTGTCGGTAATGGTCGTGCTGCTTGTTTTTAGGAAAATACATTCCCGGATAGGCCGTGTGCTGGCATTGCTACTTTTGGTGGCAGGAATCGCGGGCGTTTATTTTACGTACAATGATTTTACGACGACCAATCACCGCTTGATGCGACAGAATTTCCACATAGGATTTTATCTCTTTTGGGTTGGTTGGCTTATCACGTGTATATATTTCTTATTTTTGCGAAAAAATAAATCGAAAGCTCGAGCAATTGTCGGAACAACTTCGATGCAGCAAGAGTCGTCCACTATTTTGACAGAAAATACATGAAACACCCCGCCATCGCTCTTGCACAACTTGTGATACAGGCCTGCAAAGCTAAGAATATCAAACACATCGTCATATCGCCCGGCTCACGCAATGCACCACTTACTATTGGGTTTTCCAACGACCCTTTTTTTACGACGTATAGTGTTGTAGATGAGCGTTGTGCGGCTTTTTTTGCAGTAGGAATTGCCCAGCAGGAACAACATCCTGTGGCGGTAATTTGTACCTCGGGCTCGGCGTTATTGAACTATTATCCGGCATTCGCAGAAGCGTTTTATAGCGATATTCCCTTGGTAGTTATCTCAGCAGACAGACCGTCGGACAAAATTGATATCGGGGACGGACAAACCATACGCCAAACCAACGTGTTTGCCAACCATAGTGCGTATAACGCCAATCTTTCGGATGCTGACAATCAGTTAGATAGCAATATATACGAACTCAATATGGCGCTTAATACGGCTATCGTGCGGCAAGCCCCTGTGCATATCAATGTGCCGTTCGAAGAACCGCTTTATTTGACAACAACCGAAGCGACCTCGCATTTCAAAAACGAACCTGCGGAATGTAGAATTACGCCTTTGGGAGGACAACAACTCAGTAACTTTATCGAAAACTGGCATCAAAGCATCAAAAAAATGGTACTTGTGGGCGTGTTGCGTCCCGGAAGTGTTGAAGCGGATATGATTTTGCGCCTTGCCGATGACCCTTCTGTACTTGTGCTGACCGAAACGACTTCCAACCTGCATCATCCGAAATTTGTCCCGTATATCGACAAATTACTTTCGCATACCGAAAAAGACGAATCCGCAAAGGAGCTTTTGCAGCCCGAATTGCTACTGACTTTTGGTGGGCTGGTGGTTTCTAAAAAAATAAAACAATTCCTCCGGACATTCCGCCCGAAATATCATTATCACGTAGACCCATACAAAGGGTATGATTCGTATTTTTGCCTGACGCATCATTTTGCGACCGATATTCGTTCGTTTTGGAAGGCTGTTTCGCAACGGTTGAAAACTCAAGAAAGCAACTACCACGCCTATTGGTTTGATATACAGGATAATATACAGCAACGTCATTTTGAATACTTAGAAAAAATACCGTATTCGGACATGAGTGTTTACAAAAAAATAGTTGGCAGTATTCCCGAAAAATATCATATCCAAATAAGCAATAGTTCACCGATACGCTATACGCAACTATTTGAATTTCAGCCCGAATGGCAAATATATTGCAATCGTGGTACAAGCGGTATCGACGGAAGTACATCGACCGCTATAGGGGCTGCCACTGCCAATCCATTGCCTACGCTGTTCATCACGGGCGACCTTAGTTTTTTTTACGATAGCAATGCTTTGTGGAATAATTATGTTCCTGAAAATTTCCGTATCATCATCATTAACAACGGCGGAGGCGGTATTTTTCGTATATTGCCGGGGGACAAAACCGACCCGCACTTCGAAACTTATTTCGAAACACCTCATGCCCTCACAGCCCGGCATCTTGCCGGTATGTATCAATGGAATTATCAAAAAGCCTATGATATGAACAGCTTGGATGACGAATTGGCAACTTTTTTTGAAGCATCAACACGTCCGAAAATACTCGAAATACTTACGCCTCGAAAAGAAAATGATAAAATTTTATTAGAATACTTTCAGGATTTAAAAAAATAACTTACCTTTCGGCATTAATTTCTAATAAATAATAAATTATGAGTAAACGTGACGAACTTATTGAGAAGTACGCTGCCGATTTGAAAGAAAAATGTGGCGTAACCCCTGACTTGGATTTTCTTACGAAAGTAACAGTTGGCTTAGGACCTTCTATCTACAATGCTGATTCATCAACAGTTGCAGGTTCTGACCAATCGGAACTTGACCGTGTGAAGCAGAATTTCCTTATCAAGAAATTAGGACTCACTGACAGCCCTGAGTTGGATAGTGCTATTGATGCCGTGTTAGAGCAATATGGCAAATCCAACAAAAATAAACACCGTGCGGTTGTGTACTATTTGTTGGCAAAACACTTCAAAAAAGAAAGTGTGTACAACAAATAAAACAAAATTTTATCATCAAAAAGCCACTTTATCATGAAGTGGCTTTTCTTTTTTCACCAAAAAGCTACCGGAGTTTTTTCATTCAGACTGAAAACAGATATGCCAAAGTAATGAAAACGTGAGTTCGATATAAGAAAGTAGTGTAAATCAATGCTTTAATTCCCTCACCCCCAACCCCTAACACTTCCTCGCTTTCGTTCACATAAGGGAGCGGGGAGCCACTCGGATAGCATTGTGCTTTTTCTCCCCTCTCCTTTGGCGAGGGGTTGGGGGTGAGGGTTCCCGCGAAAATAAGATGCTAATAATCAATAACTTGTTACATCGAACTCACGTTAATGAAAAATATCTATAATGAACATTACGTCAGTATTAATAATTTCAAATACGGTGTTTCTCTTGTAAAATAACAATAAAATCGTTTTTTTTGTAGAACTATATGTAAAAAGGAGTTGTTTTTTAGGGATGTTTTTTGTCAAAACGATAATATTTTGTAACTTAGCGTCCGTTTTCAATCCAACCATATTATTATGTACATTACGATTTCGATACTATTACTTTCGGCTGTTTTTTTTATGAGCGGCAAAGTTCGTTCCGATTTGGTGGCTCTGTGCTCCCTATTGTTGCTAATTCTTTTTGGAATTCTAACACCCGAGGAAGGGCTTTCGGGATTTTCGAATCCTATTGTCATCATGATGATTGGGTTGTTTGTGGTAGGGGGTGCTATTTTTCAGACAGGATTAGCTAAGATGATCAGCAGTCGTATTTTGCGTTTGGCAGGCAATAATGAAACATTATTATTGGTACTCATCATGCTGGTAACGGCTTTCATTGGGGCATTTGTGAGCAATACGGGGACGGTCGCGCTGATGCTTCCCATTGTAGTAAGTATGGCTATGAGCAGCCAAATCAATACAAGCCGTTTGCTGATGCCACTTGCTTTTGCGAGTAGTATGGGCGGGATGATGACGCTCATAGGTACACCTCCTAACTTAGTGATTGATAATGTGTTGGTAGAAAATGGATATGCCAAACTGAATTTTTTCTCTTTTACACCCGTAGGGATAATTTCACTTTTGGTGGGATTTACTTTTTTGATACCTGTAAGCAAATGGCTTTTATCTCAAAAAGGTACTACTTCCTATAGTTCTTCAAAAAGTGGCAAATCACTCACCGATTTGGTAGGCGAATACCAACTGACCAAAAATGTACGTCGTGTACGAATTCCGCAACACTCAAATTTCATAGGGAAAACACTTCAAGAGGCGAATATTACCAAAGAATATAGCGTTTCGGTGCTTGAAGTACGCCGTAGGCCCAATAAAACCAAGCCTTTTCAAACCGTAAATTCCGAAGTAGCCCATGCCAAAACCGTATTTCAGCAAGATGACGTATTGTTTTTACAAGGGACATTAGCCAATATAGAGCGATTTGCTTCGGACAATAAACTCTCGCTGTACCAATTGCCAAGCGATGAGTCGGAAGTATTGGATTTCAACGAGATAGGTATTGCCGAAGTGCTGATAATGTCCACATCACAATTGATAAACCAAACCGTAAAAGTAACAGGATTTCGTAAAAAATTCGGGCTGAATATTATCGGAATTCAACGGCATCAAACGTATCTTATTGACAATCTGAAAGATGAAAAAATACAGGCAGGGGATATACTGCTCGTACAGGGGACGTGGGACAACATCGGCAAAATTACCAACGACCGCGGCGAATGGCTCATACTGGGGCAGCCACTGAGCGAAGCCGCCAAAGTAACCCTTACACACAAAGCACCTGTGGCAGCACTCATCATGCTGGCGATGGTCGCTGCCATGATGTTCGATTTTATCCCGATACAACCCGTTACAGCCGTCATGGTAGCTGCAATTTTGATGGTTATAGCAGGAGCATTACGCAATGTAGAAGCAGCTTATAACACCATTAATTGGGAAAGTATCGTACTGATTGCCGCCATGCTTCCTATGGCATTAGCTCTTGAAAAAACAGGCGTTTCGCTTTGGGTTTCCGAAAGTTTGGTTAGCGGATTGGGAGAATATAGCCCATATATACTTCTTGCCGGAATTTATTTTACCACATCACTGATGACGATGTTTATCAGCAATACAGCAACCGCCGTACTTCTTGCCCCCATCGCCTTACAATCGGCACAAGCTATGGGCATAGCACCGCATTCTTTTCTGTTTGCGGTGGCTGTTGCGGCAAGCATGTGTTTTGCTTCCCCCTTTTCTACGCCTCCCAATGCGCTGGTAATGTCCGCAGGACGGTATTCGTTTTCCGATTACGTAAAAGTCGGGCTTCCCTTGCAAATTATCATGGGTATTGTGATGGTTTTTGTATTGCCTTTGCTGTTTCCATTTTGATTTTAAAAGGAGCAATCCGAAAAAGAGTAAAATTTGAAGTATTTTCAAGAATATGTACGCAGTCAATGCTGAAAATCATATAATTTTCATAAAATAAAATGATATAAATTCCTTTTTTATACATTTGTATTTAATTTTCTAATAAATGATTTGGCATGAATAAAATCGTACCTCTTTTTTTGAGAATATCCATTGCCTTTGGATTTTTATCAGCCGTTGCCGACCGCTTCGGACTTTGGAGTGAAGCAAATTCCACTTGGGGAAATTGGCAGCATTTTTTAGCCTATACAGGAACTATAAATCCTTGGTTTCCAGCAGTAGCTATTCCGGTAATAGGAGTTTTGGCGACAGGGTTAGAGGTCGTTTTAGCAGTATGGTTGCTTACCGGTTTTAAGACTTCTTTGGCAGCCAAAATGGCGGGAGTGTTACTGCTTATTTTCGCCCTTTCGATGACGTTTTCCTCCGGTATAAAAGGTGCTTTTGACTATTCCGTTTTCATCGCTTCAGCGGGTGCTTTCGCACTGGCGACGCTTACCGAAAAGAAATAATTTGAGAATTTGAGAATTTGAAAATAATTTGCTTCCTCAAGAGCGGTATTTCCAAATTCTCAAATTATCTCATTTCCAAAAATTATAAAAAAACTTTTACTCCTGCGAAAACCGTTCTCGGCAATGCGGGACCGTAAATATAAGCTGGGTCGCGGTCGATACCTTTATCAAAATCTTTTTGGTAATCATTTATGATATTTTTAATCCCGCCCGAAAGCTCGCAACGCAATCCTCCGAAGGAAAATTCTTTGGAAACATTGCACGACAAATCAAAAAACGAAGCGGTCTCAACCAACCTGTTTTCAGCGATATATCCTTCTAAATGAACCAATTGCATCGGGCCGGTCGCTACAGCCGAAGCGTTGAGTGTCCATTTCGGAAACGGAACGTAAGTAACGATAAAGCTCCCGTACCAATCGGGCGAACGCAAAATACGGTCGGTTTCAATACCGTCTTCGGGGCTGTACTTTTCAGCATACGAACCGCGCTGTACCGTAGCCGTACACTGCAATGTCAGTTCGGGCGAAGGGCTGTATTTCACTTCCGAATTAACGCCCCTCACGGTTGCTGCTTGTCCGTTTTGCTTTTCGCGGATTGCCAGACCGTTCACTTTCCCGATATCGACATATACAAAAGGATTGTACAAGCGTGTCAAAAACGGTTCGAAAATAATTTGTAACTGACTGTTATTAGTTGATTTAGAATATTCAAACGAAGCCGTATAGCTATCCGATGTTTCTTTTTTTAAGGAAGACGAAATCCGTACCATCCGTACCTCTCCGGGTATCATTTCCGAATGTACGTCTTCCGAATAGAACAGCGGTGCGCGAAAACCACGGGCATACGAAGCCCGCACCGACCAACCGTCCGTAACGTTCCAAAGCAGTCCCGCTCTGGGATTGACCGCCGTTACCGCTCGTTGCCAATGTTCCGACCCGATACGCTCCAAACGCACCCCTGCAAGCATTTTCAACCGTTGTGAAAGCCGCCAATCTGCCTGCGTAAAAATCCCTAAACTACTTGCTAACTGACTGATTTCAAGTACATTTTCTCGAAGTCGGTTTTCCGACAGCTGTTCTCTTTTCCATTCAATACCCGAAGTAAGTTGCCAACCGCTTTCATTAAAAAATACGGTATGCTGGCTGCCTGCCAAAAAAATATTTTCAGTCGTAAGTCCGTAGCCTTCAGTATCTTGCCTTGTTCCGTAGTAATTATCAGAACGGTTTGCTTGATACGCCCCATAAATCGATATTTTCTGCTGCTGTGAAGGCGAAAAATATTCGTAATTCACATTCGTACCCGCCACATCGCTTTGTATCGATTCTGCTATATCTGCTTGGTGTTCAGGCAGATGAAAGAGATTTCCGCCTCGTCGCCGTTCTACGCCAAACATCGCTTCGGCTTCTATTTTCTTTCGTGATGAAAATTCGTTGAAAAGTTTAAATCCAAAATTGCGATTGCGAAGCCTCGTGATTTCCGAAAAGCCATCCTCATCGGCATCATACGGATTCCGGTTGCGGTGCATTGCGTAGAAAGTAAGCCCTCTTGCAAAATTTTCACTGACCACCGAACCGTTCGCCGCATTGACCCAATCTGCCGATTTTCCACCGATAAATTGCAAAGTCGAACCGATAGAATATTGATTTTTAGTAGGATTTTTGGTGATGACATTGACTGTTCCTGCAATGGCATTTGAGCCGTAAAGTGCCGAACCTCCGCCTCTTACGACTTCAATTTGTTGAATCATTTCCGTTGGGATTTGCTCCAAACCGTAAATCCCGTTGAGCGAGCCAAAAGAGGGGCGTCCATTGATTAAGATTTGCGAATACGAGCCTTCCAAGCCGTTTATCCGCAGTTGCGTAAATCCGCAGTTTTGGCAGTTGATTTCCGTCCGCAGTCCCGATTGGAAGTTAAGTCCTTCTCTGAGCGTCAGTGATTTAACGGCAGTAAGTTCACGCTGTGCTGTAATGCCGACCCGTACCGGCGAATTCCGACCCGAAACAGGATTTCGCGAAGCCGTAACCACCACTTCGTCGATGCCCAACACGTCGGTCTGCAATTCGTAGCGGTGTGTGATTTTTTCCCTTTCGGGGAATGCCAAACGTTCGCGGATGGGAACGCAACCCAAACTACTGATTTCCAGCAAATAAGAGCCGTCAGGAAGCCGAAGTTCAAAGTTTCCTGTGCTATCCGTTACCGTCCAAAACAATTTGTTGTTTACCGAAATTACCGCGTTTTCTACCGGTTTTCCGTTGTGGGACACTTCTCCTATGAAAGCGTTCTCTTGCGCTTTCGACCCTAATGACAGTAAAATTAAGGTCATCGAAATTAAAGTTTTCATATTGGTATAATTTAATTTTAGGCAAAACTAAAATTTATTTTTGACATGACAAAATTATTTTAAAAAGTTTTTTAGCTACTAAAAATGGAAATTAAATTGTATATTTGCTTCAATGAATGAACTGTTTTTTTGGAGACAATAAGTAAAATTCAAATAGAAAAATAATCCTTATGAATATAGCAACATTAACACCTCCGCAATTTATCCGAGACACTTCAGGAAAAGATATTCTGGCTGTAATACCCGCCGATGAATACAATGCTTTAGTTGAATATTTGGAAGATTTGAGAGAAATCGAAATATACAGTAAAAATAAAAAAGAAGGAACTCCGTTAAGAGAAGTCGTAGAAAGATTAAATAAGAAAAAAACTATAAAAAATTCACTGTAAAAATACAGAAAAAGGCAGAGAAATTTTTAGAAAACCTTTCAGAACCTTATTATTCCGCTGTTATAAAAGCGTTGTTTGATTTATAGGAAAATCCGCGTCCGTCAGGTTGCAAAAAACTAAAAGGAAGTTCTTTTTTTCGGATACGGGTAGCCGATTATAGAATTACCTACAAAATATTTGAAAATCATCTTGTTATAGAAATCATAACCATCGGACATCGAAAAAATATTTATCGAAAAGATTAGACAGCATCTAATTCAAAATCCCAACAATCATCTTATGAAAAAACAAATTTTTTATTTTTTTTTACTGCTTTCAGCAACAATAACCGCACAAGACACACTTCAAAAACCACAAGGCGACAATATTTTCCGTCGGATGTATCAGGAAATGGCAACGCCCAATATGTATCGTTCGGCTTCGGGTGCTCCGGGTCCGGCATACTATCAGCAGCAAGCCGATTATGTAATGCAAATCGAACTCATTGAAGATGAGAATATTATCCGTGGAAACGAGACCATCACATTTCATAACAACGCCCCCGAAACGCTTACTTATCTGTGGGTGCAGCTTGACCAAAACCGCCGTAAATCGTGTTCGCCATCGCATTTGCGTAATTCCAAGTTCGCCGAACCAGCTTACACTCCCGATGATTTTGTGGCTACTATTTTAAAACCGGAGTTTGACGGTGGTTTCAATATCGAAAAAGTTACTGCGTCCAACGGGCAGCCTCTTCCGTATGTCATCAACCAAACGATGATGCGTATCGACTTGCCACAACCGCTTCCAAAAGGTGGAAAAATCTCATTTTCAATACAATGGAATTACAATATTAACAATTATATGGTTGATGACGGGCGGTCGGGCTACGAACATTTTGAGGGCGAAAACAATAATATATATGTCATCGCACAGTTTTTTCCGCGAATGGCAAATTATACCGACGTGGAAGGTTGGCAAAACCAACAATTTTGGGGAAATGGCGAATTTTCGTTGCCTTTCGGCAATTATGATGTCTCGATAACCGTGCCTGCCGACCATATTTTGGAAGCCACAGGAGCGCTTCAAAACCGCAAGGAAGTTTTCTCAAAAGCAATGCTCGAGCGCTATGCCCAAGCCGAAAAATCGTTTGACAAGCCTGTCATTATCGTTACCGAGGAGGAAGCCCGAGCCAAAGAAAAAATCAAATCGACCGCTCGGAAAACGTGGCGTTTTAAAGCCGAAAATGTTCGTGATTTTGCTTTTTCGACCTCCCGAAAATTCATTTACGATGCGATGGCGGTCAAGGTTGGAAGCAAAAACGTAATGGCACTTTCGCTCTATCCGAAGGAAGGAAATCCGTTGTGGGAACGCTATTCGACCAAAACGGTTGCCCACACACTGCAAAGCTATTCGAGCTTCACGTTTGACTATCCGTACCCGAAAGCCGTCTCGGTAAGTGCCGAAAATCAGGGAATGGAGTACCCGATGATATGTTGGAATCACGGCAGAGCAGATGCCAACGGCGATTTTTCCGATGAAGTAAAATTCGGAATGATTGGCGTAATTATCCACGAAGTGGGGCATAATTTTTTCCCAATGATTGTCAATTCGGACGAACGGCAATGGGCATGGCTTGATGAAGGGTTAAATTCATTTTTAGAAAGTTTGACAAAACAGTCATATGCCGAAAAATTCCCGGCGGATGTTGCTCCGTACAAACATTTTCCCGACACAAGAAGTACGCCTGCCGAACTGATTGATTATATGAAGCTTGAGCCGTCGTACAAAGCCCCGATAATGAGCAATCCTGAAAATGTGATGATGCTCGGCTACGAGGCTTATTTCAAACCTGCCGTCGGGCTTAGAATCTTGCGGGAAACGATTATGGGAAAAGAGCTTTTTGACTTTGCTTTCAAAACCTACGCACGCCGCTGGATGTTCAAACAGCCTACGCCCGATGACTTTTTCCGGACGATGAGTGACGCCTCGGCAGTGGAACTCGATTGGTTTTGGCGGACGTGGTTCTATTCCACCGATAACGTTGATTTATCTATAAAAGAGGTTAAACTATATCAAGTGAGCAGCGAACCAAATGATGAAATCAAAAAAATGCTTGCCGAACGGGGTTGGAAAATCGAAAATTTACGTCCGTTAGTGTTTTTAACCACCACCACCGATGAGGCGTACAACAAAGAAAATCACGAAAAAAATCCGATGGAAATTTCGGAAGTTTTGAGCGAACATATCGCCTTCAAAGTTCCGCTTTCACAGCAAATGGAACTCAAGCAGGGGAATTATCTGTATGAAGTTACGTTTGAGCGATTGGGGGGGGTGCCGATGCCGATTTTGCTACGCATCAACTATGCCGATGGCACTCATGAAATGAAAAACTTCCCTGTGCAGGTATGGCGGAAAAACGACCGTGAATTTTCGTATTTATTTGTAAGTGAGCAAGCTATCGACTCGATGATAATCGACCCCGACCAAATCACGACCGACATTGATACGGAAAATAATTTTTATCAATTCCCGAAAAATTAGTAGCCGATGTTAGCCTCTATTTACAATCAAATATATCGTCAATATAAAGAAAAACAAAAAATAAACATAGATAAATACGTTAAACTGTTAGAAAATTCATCATATACAAGTACTCCTTTTTTGTTTTACAATGCTGTTTCGGCAATCTCGTCATCAAAAATTGAGGGAGAACCTATGGAAATTGACAGTTATGTGAAACATAAATTGATGAAAATCAAATATCAAAAGGCTTTGACACAAAAGCCAAATGACCTTTTTTCGGCTTACGAATTTGCCCAAAAAAACAAGCTCAGCAAAAGCAATTTTTTGAAAGCTCATAAGCTTATCTCTAAGCATATTTTAGTCGCTTCCGAACAAGGCAAAACAAGAAATTCGGAGATGATTGTGCTTGACGACAGACAGCGAGTGCTTTATGAGGCTTGCCCTAAAGATACTGTAAATGAAATATTTACAACTTTTTTCAAAAATATAACCACGTTGCTCAAAAAGAAAAATTCTATTGATGAAATTTTCTTTTACGCTTCATTGCTTCATTTGGTTTGCGTAAATATCCACCCCTTTGCCGATGGTAACGGACGTAGTGCAAGGTTGTTGGAAAAATGGTTTTTGGCTGAAAAATTAGGCGAAAAAGCGTGGTTTATCCAATCTGAATTGTATTATTGGAATCACAGAGAAATGTATTGCAAAAACCTCAGCAAACAAGGTGTTTTTTACGAAAAAATTAACTATGATACTAGTTTAGATTTTCTTTTAATGCTTCCTAAATCCTTAAAAAATATAAACAAATAATCAATGCCACGTAAAAAATTACTTATCGCAAGCACATCAACCGTTTACGGCGGACAATATTTGGACTATTTAACCGATGAAATGACGGATTTTTTCAGCGGAATTGATACTGTTCTTTTCATTCCGTATGCCCGTCCGAGCGGTATTTCGCACGATGAATATACCGAAACCGCTCAAAGAGGATTTTCTAAAATTGATAAAAAAATAATGGGCATTCACACGTTTGATAATCCGAAAGAAGCGATTGGAAATGCACAGGCAATATTCACTGGTGGTGGCAATACATTTCTATTAATCAAACAGTTATATGAGTTTGATTTGATAGATGTACTGCGTAAAACCGTCCTCAACGGCACGCCGTATATGGGAACGAGTGCAGGGAGTAACATTGCCGGGCAGACCATTCAGACAACAAACGACATGCCGATTGTCTATCCGCCGAGCTTTGAGGCACTTAAGCTGTTACCGTTTAACCTCAATCCGCATTACCTCGACCCAATCCCCGAGCTCAGACACATGGGCGAAACCCGAGAAACCCGCATCAAAGAATTTCATTCGCAAAATGATATTCCCGTTGTTGGATTGCGGGAGGGAAGTTGGTTACGTCTTCAAAATGAACAAATTATACTAAAAGGAAACTTAACGGCACGGATTTTTGAGGCGGAAAAAGAGCCGTATGAGTTGGAAGCAGGGAAAATTATACTGTAAATAAAATGTATGAACCGTCGGCAATTTATTAAAAAATCACTTTTAGCGACAACAGCTATTGGGGTTTCGTCGGGTTTGTACGCTTGGCAGGTGGAGCCTTTCCGTTTGGAATTTACGAATGTCGATATGCCTATAAAAAATCTTCCGACAGCGCTTGACGGTAAAACGATGATGCAAATCAGCGACTTGCATGTCGGTAACCGTTTTGATTACCAATATTTGATAGATTCGCTCCAAAAGGCAAATCAGTATAATCCTGATATTGTGGTGTATACAGGCGATTACGTGAGCTATGAAAACGAACGCCAATTTGCCCAACTCGATGAAGTTTTAACATATTTTGTTAAGGGAAAACTCGGTACGTTTGCCGTTTTGGGGAATCACGATTACGGGCATCATTGGAGGGAAACTGCCGTTGCCGACCACATCAGCAAGCAACTTGAACGCTCAGGAATTAATGTTCTCAGAAATCAAATAACCGAATGTAATAATTTGAAAATCATAGGATTAGATGATTATTGGGCGGTCAATTTCAATCCTGAAACTGCGATGAAATACTATGACCGCCAAAAACCGGCTGTCGTACTTTGCCACAACCCCGATGTGTGCGACCTGCCCGTTTGGAACGGCTATCAAGGTTGGATACTTTCAGGGCATACGCACGGCGGACAGTGTAAACCGCCTTTCTTGCCGGCTCCCATTCTTCCTGTAAAAAACAAACGTTACTCGCAGGGAATCATTGACTTGCATGACGGACGGACGCTTTACATCAACCGTGCTCTCGGGCATTCGTGGCAAATCCGTTTCAATGTGCGTCCTGAAATTACGATTTTTACAATGAAAAGTGTTTAATTTCTATCGAACAAAAACCAATTCGTTATTTTTTAAACTTTCGCTTTCGCTAAATGCGTATCCTTCGTAATCAAAGCCTTTGAGGTCGTCGATAGTCTGAATCGTATTCTGTAGGATGTAACGAACCATCAGCCCCCGGGCTTTTTTGGCGTAAAAACTGATGATTTTCAGATGGTCATTTTTCCAATCTTTGAAGATAGGCGTAATTACAGGAACTTTTAATTTGCTGGTATCTACGGCTTTGAAGTATTCGTTACTTGCCAGATTGACAAACAATTCGCCGTCCGAAAGTTGAGAATTCAGCGCGTCTGTAATATGTTTTTGCCAAAAATCATACAAATCTTTTTTCGGGCCTACGGGCATTTTTGTTCCCATTTCCAAGCGGTACGGTTGTATCAAATCAAGCGGGCGAAGTAGTCCGTACAAACCTGAAAGTATTCGTAACGAATGTTGCATTTTTTCGATTTTATCCGGAGCGAGTGTCCGCACATCTAAGCCTTGATAGACGTCGCCAGTGAATGAATAAATGGCTTGGCGGGCATTTTTAGGCGTAAAAGGCATCGAAAAATCTTGGTTGCGTTGCCAATTCAAATCGGCTAATTTTTCGGAAATATGCATTAATTCGGAAAGTTGTTGGGGCGATTTGGATTTTAATTCCGAATGGATTTTCCCGATTTGCTTTTCAAAAACAGGCAATGAGAAATCGGTAGTAGGGATTGACGATTCAAAATCCAATGATTTGGCGGGAGAGATGACTATTTTCATGCGATTCTTCTTTTTAGCAACAAAAATAAAAAAAACCTTTTGTTTGCGACAACAAAAGGCGATTTATATTCTTTATAATGGTATCGGTTTTACACAATGGTAGACCTTCCTTGTTGGAAATTCTCAAAATTGAAATAGCAATAATTATCAGAATCTTCGGCATTGAGCACAAAATCAACGATATAGTCGCCCACTTCGGTTGTTGTGTATGTTTTTTTGCCTTTAAGGTCGGGGGTAACAACGCCTTGAGCGATACATTGGTCAACTGCTTTGCGCACTTTGTTTGCGGCATCATCGATGTGAAGATGTTCGAGCATCATCGCAGTACTGAGGATGGAGGCTATCGGGTTGGCGATGCCTTTGCCTTTTCCTTGCGGAAATGAGCCGTGTATAGGTTCAAAGAGCGCACTTCCTGTCCCCACAGAAGCTGATGGCAGCAGGCCTATCGAGCCGCCGATCACGCTACCTTCATCCGAAATAATATCACCAAACATATTTTCTGTTAAAATCACATCGAATTGCTTCGGGTTGAGTATCATCTGCATGGCTGCGTTGTCTACAAAAAGAAAATCGAGCGCAACATCGGTGTATTCTTTGGCTATTTCGGTGGTAACTTTCCGCCATAAGCGTGACGAATCCAGTACGTTAGCTTTGTCGATGAGCGTTACTTTGTGCTTTCTTTTTTGGGCGGCTTTGAATGCCAAATGTGCGATTCGTTCTATTTCATCACGTTGGTATTTGCAAATATCATAGGCATAACTTCCGTCTTCGGCAGTGAATTTTTCGCCGAAATAAATACCGCTGATAAGCTCTCGGTAGATGACCATATCGGTATCTTTGACGATATCAAACTTCAGAGGGCTGTGAGCGGCTACGGAGTTAAACGCCTTGATAGGGCGTATGTTAGCGTACAGCCCGAGTTCTTTACGGAGCTTTAGCAATCCTTGTTCGGGGCGTACTTTGGCATCGGGATTGTTGTCAAATTCGGGGTCGCCAATCGCACCGAAAAGCACGGCATCAGAGGTTTTGCAAACATCGAGCGTTTCCTCAGGAAGTGGTGAGCCTGTTTCTTTGATGGCGATAGCGCCCACGGGAGCTTTGCGGTAGTTGAAATGAACGCTGTACTTGTCCGCCACAGCGTCTAACACTTTCAGGGATTGGTCGACCACCTCCGGACCGATGCCATCGCCTGCCAAAACGGCTATTTTATATTCTTTTTTCATGGATGCATTGGCTTTATCTTGGTTGTAAAAAAAATGAACGGTTAATCATAAAAATGAAACTACGGCAACGTAGTTCGTATATTATAATAGGATAAGCGAAGTTACTCATTTTTATCTAATCATACATCATGATATATGTTAAAAAAATAAAAAGCCTTAGTTTGATTTTCAAATGCGTATTCCTACGGGAAGCATCTCTTTGTATTCGCGGTTTTGACGAAAAAATGATACAATTCCCGAACATGTAGGTACTACTTTCAGTCTTCGGCTTTCGGCTTCGGCAAGGACGCTTTTGATGAATTCGTCTCTAAAGACTTCATCCGCCAATTCAGGGATGAATATTTTTGTTAAAAAAATCTTTCTTTCTTGTACCGAATATTCGATAAAAGCTACCTCACCATTAAATTCTGCTTGGAATTGTCGCAAAAATTCATTATCTTTTAGCTGTACCATTATGTAAAATATTTAATTCATACTCATTTCGCTACATTGCACCATACTTTTAGCCAGTCACCTTTCTATACACAGCAAAATTGTCCCGATTCAAAAATAAATATATTGCATATTTTTTTGCGAAAACGAAAAAAAGTATATCTTTACTCTCGAAATGACAATAGTTTATGGTTTTCGTATTGCAAAGGTACGAAAAATATACACGGCTTTGTTTTAAATCATATATTTTTCGTACGTAAAATGACCATAGTTGATAAAATCCACGTATACTTGATGCCGGGTATGGCGGCAAGTCCCAAGATATTCGAGCGCATACAGCTTCCGGAACCGTTTGAACTTCATCTTTTGGACTGGATTTTACCCCATAAAGAGGAAACATTATCAGAATATGCGGCTCGTATCGCTCGCGATATCAGGCATCAGCGGCCTGTCCTTGTAGGTGTTTCATTTGGGGCAATTATTATGCAGGAAATAGCACAACATATTGATTATCATAGTATTTTCGTAATTTCGAGTGTCAAAAACCGTCATGAACTTCCTGCCAATATGCTACTGGCTCGCTATACGAAATTGCATAAATTATTGCCTATCACGCTTATTGACACTATGGAATATTGGAAAGAATTTTCATTTTTTGAAAATCTTACCCGGCGTATAGAATTTTATGAACGTTATATAGGGATGCGTTCGCCTTACTATTTGGAATGGAGCATCGACAAAATTGTCAATTGGCAACAAGGTGCGGCGTTGCCCCGGACGGTGCACATACACGGCGACCATGATATGGTTTTTCCAATTAAAAATATAAAAGAAGCTATCGTCATCCGCAACGGTACACACATCATGATATTGAACCGCTACAAATGGTTTAACGAACATCTGCCCAAACTGATTTTAGGGATTTCCCCAACGGATGAAGATTGAGCTGTCGTGAGTTCGTTGTAAAGAAAATAGTTTAGCTTTCAAAAATTCCGAAAAAGGTATTTAAGGAAATTTGACAAACAAAAAAAACCGCCTTTTTAGACGGTTTTTGTATCGTGTATGATTGTTATTAAGCATTGTTATTCAGCATGATAGGCATTGCGAGCATGAGTACTTGTTCGCCTTCGTCAAGTCCGTCTACGGGGGTTAATATTCCCGCGCGGTTCGGCATTGACATCTCGAGCATTACTTCATCGGCTTCCAAGTTATTGAGCATTTCGATAAGGAAGCGCGAGTTGAATCCTATTTCCATATCATCGCCTTGGAAATTGCACGTAAGGCGCTCTTCGGCACGGTTGCTGAAATCAATATCTTCGGCAGAAACTTTCAAGTCCGCACCTGCGATTTTCAAGCGAATTTGGTGCGTTGATTTGTTGGAGAAAGTCGATACACGACGTGCCGAACCAAGGAACTGTACTCTGCTGAGCGTCAGTTTGTTTGGATTTTCTTTCGGGATTACAGCATCGTAGTTAGGGTATTTTCCGTCAATCAATCGGCAGATGATTTCCATGTCTTCAAAAGAAAATTTGGCATTGCTTTGATTGTATTCTATAGTTACTTCGCTTTCGCTTGCAGCGAGCATTCCTTTGAGCAGGTTGAGCGGTTTTTTAGGGATGATGAATTCGGCACTTTCGCTGGCTTTGTAGTCCGAACGTTGGTATTTTACGAGTTTGTGGGCATCTGTTCCTACGAAAGTAAGGCCTTCAGGCGAGAATTCGAAGAAAATTCCGTTCATAACGGGACGTAAATCATCATTGCCGACAGCGAAGATAGTTTTTTGTATGGCAGTAGCGAGTACATGCCCTACGACCGACACGCTGCTTGCTTCGGGGAGTTCTACGGCTTTGGGGAATTCGTCGCCGCTAAGGTAGCTGAAAGAGTACACACCGTTGGTGGCTGCCATCTCGATGGTGCCGCCTTCTTTTGTGATAAAAGTGAGGGGCTGTTCGGCGAAGTTCTTGAGTGATTCTACCAAGAGTTTGGCTTGTACAGCGATGCTGCCTTCCGAGTCGGACTCTACTTCGAGCGTTCCTTTTACGGTGGTTTCCAAGTCGGTAGCCGTAATGGTCAAAGTCTTGTTGGAAAGTTCAAATAAGAAATTGTCCAAGATAGGCATGGTGTTATTGCTATTGATAACACCATTGATGTCTTGAAGTTTTTTCAATAGGTTCGAACGTGATACTATGAATTTCATCTGTAATAGGTTAGGTTTTTTACTGTTATTTTTATTGGGATACGAACGATTTTTTCTTGCATTTTTTCATTTTCCGACAAAGGCATGAGAATATACCGTTCTATTTTAGGACAAATATATTCTAATTTTGGGAGTGAGAAAAATTTTTCATCAATAATTAACGAGAAAAAGTTTTTTTATACCAAAAATGAGTGCCAATCCCTATCAGCATCAGTATCAAAAGAGGGATGAGGAGGCTTTTGACTTTCCAGCTGTTTTGCGTTTCGGCTACTTTTTCTTTGTCAAGGAATGCCAATTGTACTTTTTTATTACGAAGCGCCAATAATCCCGTTTCATCGAAAAGATAGTTGAGGCTATTGAGCAAAAAAGCTTTGTTGTCATAAAAATTATTAGTCCATTTGTCGTATCCGAGTTCCAAAGGTGCGTTGTTGGAGATGTCATTGCGGATAAAATCGCCGTCGGACAGGAGTATCATTTTGGTAGGAACGCTCTGTTCTTTCTGCGAAGGCAAATCAATGGGCGTAACCCGGTTTTTGTACATAGATGTAAATTCGCCTTCGAGCAGTACGGCTGTTGGGATATTGCCGTGCAGGTAGCCGTTTTTGTCCAATTTGTTAGGGTCGGCATTCAGGCTGATTTCTCTTGGCACGCCATCCATTTTTGAAAGTTCGGAACTTGAGAGCAAAATCGTTTTTTTGATGCCGTTGGCAAGCGTATCGATGCTGTTGGCAAATTGCATCCGCATGGCATCCAAGTTATTGTTAATCAATGTATTGTTTTTTGACAAAAGCATCGGGTTGTACACCCAAGGTATGGGCGTATAGCGGGTTTGGCTCCCTTCGCCTGTTGCGATGACGATTTGCGTGAAATACAGGTCGTTTATCAGGTTGTAGTTGAAGCGTATTCCGTATGGGAAAAACAAATCGCCTACGTTGAGGTTCATGGGCATTGCCATGGCTGTTCCTGTCGGATTGTAGAGGTCTTCGATAGCAATATTTACCGCATCCATCAGCCACAATAGTTTACCGCCTTGCATTACGTATTGGTCGATGATTTGTTTTTGTTCGTCAGAAAAGGGCAGGGTAGGCTTGGCGACGAGCAGCAAGTCAAACTCGCTGAGTTGTTGCAATGTTTTGGCAGGGTTAGTGGCTGCCGAATCCAATGTAAAAGGAGCTACCCGATAGTACGTTTGTATGGTTTGCAAGAAATCGGCAATGTAAATATCATCAAGCGTTCCGTTACTTTTCAGGACTGCGATTTTTTTGTCTTTTTGGAGGATGAGTTTGCGCAAAGCATCCGTAAAATGATATTCGAGCCGTTCCACGGAATATTGTATCCGCTCTTGCTCGGTGGCGCCCAATTTATTGACAAATAGCGGTACTTTTTCCGAACGTTCGCCATCGCTGACCATTGCCCAAGGGAAAATATAAGCTACGGAGGCTTTCCCTGCTTCGGATTGTGCTATTTGCAACGGACTCAGACCGAATTGGCTCAACTCGGCAAGTGCCTGTTCCGTATTGGTTTCACCTTCAAGCGGATTGACGAAGTTAAAACGAATTTTGTTATTGATAGAAGTGTACTCGTCTAATAACTGGCGGGTTTCGGTTTGCAATTTTAGGAAATCACTCGGGATATCGCCTTTGAGCAACACATCAATGAGTACAGGTGTGTGGATATCTGCCAGCACCTCGCGTGTGGTTTGCGAGAGTGTATAGCGCTTGTCTTTGGTCAAATCCCAACGGAAATTCCAATGGCTTGCCAGCATATTGAATCCGATAACGCACAGCAATGCCAGACTTATTTTAATGACACTATGTTTGAGTTGTGTATTCATGCACGAAACGATTTAAGAGATAGCACGGTGGCATAAATGAAAAAAGCAATGACCGATATAAAATAAAAGACACTACCGCTGTCGATAACGCCACGGCTGATAGTGTCAAAATGCGACTGAAAACCAATGCTTATCATACTTTCAGGGAGCAGTAATCGGGCGGTTTGGTCGAGTCCGAAAAACAGAAAAAAACACAAAAAAGCCGATAACACAAAGGCAATCACCTGGTTACTGCTCAATGAAGAAGCCCATACACCGACCGCCGCAAAAGCACTTCCCAATAAAAACAAAGCGGTGTATGAACCGATAGTCCCTGCAACATCAAGATTGCCGACGGGATTGCCCAACGTCCATAGCATGAAAACATACAACAATGAAGGAAGCAACAAAATGCCCAACAGAAATAATATTCCGAAATATTTCCCCAACACAATGTGATGAATGCCGATAGGTTTTGTGAAAAGCAGGTCGAGCATACCACTGCGCTTTTCTTCCGAAATGCAACGCATCGTCAGGGCAGGAATTAAAAAAACAAACACCCATGATGAGAGCCTGAAGAAAGGCAACATATCAGCATATCCACTATCGAAAATATTGTAATCGGTATGCAATATCCATAAAAACAAACCGTTGATAACCACAAAAAGTCCTATCACGGTATATCCTATCGGCGAAGTGAAAAAATAACGAATCTCTTTTTTAATCAATGCGAACATAGTCCATATATAAAGTATGCAAGCGGTAAAAGTAACAAAAAAATACCAATCTCGGCTATTGTAAAGGAATAAATTTTTTATTTTTGTAAAAATGAAAATCCAAAACCGAATGATGCCGTTAGACCAGCAAGTAATAGCACTTATCAACCAAACACAACGCAATATTTTCCTTACGGGAAAAGCAGGAACGGGCAAAACCACGCTGTTACATAACATCATAAAGTATACTTATAAGAATACGGTAGTGGTTGCTCCGACAGGGATTGCCGCCCTCAATGCCGGCGGTGTTACCATACATTCGCTGTTCCAGTTGCCGTTCGCTTCGTTTATCCCAAGCCAGACAAGTCCGCCCGTAGTTACCGAAAATTCACGTTTTGAAAATCGCAATTCGTTACGGAAACACTTCCGGATGCACCGCAACAAACGGCTCGTGATAGAACGGCTCGAACTGCTGATTGTCGATGAAGTGAGTATGCTGCGCGCCGATGTGCTTGATGCGATGGACTACATCTTGCAATCGGTACGGAAGAACAAAATGCCTTTCGGGGGGGTGCAAGTCCTCTTCATTGGCGACCTGCTGCAATTGCCGCCCGTGGTGAAAAACGACGAGTGGGATATCCTCAGAATGTATTACGAAGGCATGTTTTTTTTCCATTCGCACGTGATAAAGCAAAATCCGCTATTGTATGTGGAACTCGAAAAAATATACCGGCAGTCCGACCAGGTTTTTATCAATATTCTCAACAACTTACGCCACGATACGCTGACGGATACCGATTTGGCACAGCTGCAAAAGTATGTCAATCCCGCATTCAAGCCCTCGCACGATAGCGGTTACATTACCCTGACCACGCATAACGCTTCCGCAGATGCCATTAACCAACGGGAAATGAGGAGCATACAGGCACAAGAATTTCAGTACGAAGCCGATATTATGAAAGATTTTCCCGAATATATGCACCCGATTGACCGTACTATCGTGCTAAAAAAAGGGGCGAGAGTGATGTTTATCAAGAACGATTTGTCGTCCGAAAAACTTTTCTACAACGGGAAAATGGGAACCGTGAGCCATTTGTCGAAAGACGAAATAGAGGTATCGCTCGACGGCGGAAAGACCATCCGGGTAGAACGCTACGAGTGGGAAAACATCCGCTACCGCATCAATGAAGATACCAAAGATATTGAAGATGAGGTGCTTGGAACGTTTACCCAATATCCGTTGCGGCTGGCGTGGGCGATTACCGTTCACAAAAGTCAAGGGTTGACGTTTGAAAAAGCAGTGCTTGACCTCGGCAAAATATTCGCTTCAGGACAGGCGTATGTGGCGTTATCACGGCTTCGTTCGCTTGACGGTCTGGTGTTGCAAAGCCCGATACGCTTGGGCGGCATCGGCAGCAGCCAAGACGTACTTGAGTATTCGCTGAACAAAGCCACGCGCGAACAGCTGTCGGATGCTTACGAAAGCGGTAGTGCGGCATTCGTCCGCTCCATGATTACCGATTGTTTCCGATGGGAAGAAATCCAAAAACAATGGTACCAACATTACGCTTCTTATCAAGGCGAAAGCAGTAAAAAAAGCGAATACAAAGCGTGGTGTGCGCAAATCGTAGCGCAAATCAACGAATATCAAGCGGTTGGACAAAAATTTGTCGGGCAGATACAGCATCATTTTGCGACAGGATATGATTTTGAGTATTTGTACGAACGCATTGATAAAGCATACGATTATTTTTTTCCGAAATGGAAAAACGTGTGGTACGAAATCATGAAAGTACAAGGCGAATTGCTCAATTCCAAAAAAACAAAGCAGTATTTCGAAGAACTCCGCGACCTTGATGATAGCGTGTCGGTTATCGTAAGTAAACTCATCAAAATCAAGCAGATAATAGATGCTGTCCGCCAAGGGAAAAAACTCGATAATACCATCATAGAAACGCAAAGCATACAGCGGTATAGGGAGCAATTGCACCAAAATGTATTGCAACATCTGAAAGATAACAAACTGTTTGCCGATGAAAAATCGGTGGAATATGCCTCCCGAAAACCGAAAAAAACAACGAAAACAGAGAAAACACCCACCCACATCATTACGCATCAGCTGTGGTTGGAAACCAAATCGGTCAGTGAAATTGCCCAAAAACGCACGCTCTCCGAATCGACCATCCATTCGCATTTGCGGAAATTGGTGGAAGCGGATTTGATTCCCGTTGAAGAACTCATTGCCGACGATATTTTGAGCGAACTTGCCGAAGCATTTGGCAATAGGGAAGAGGTTACGCTTTCGCAAATTTATGAAGAAACGGAAGGAAAATATGATTGGGACGTATTGCGGATATACAAAGCGTGGCTTTCGAGGAAGTAGCGTTCTTGTAATCAGGCAGGGTAATATAACAATTTGGTAATATTAAGATATTGGTAATGAGATATTTATTTTTTAATTTTACCGTATTACTCATATATACAAAATCATCATGAGAAAAATTATTATCCTATGCGTGAAATTGATATAAAAGAATAATGTAAATCAATGTGTTGGTTCTTTCATCCACATATTCAACCTAAAAAATAAAATGTTATGAAAACAAAAAACATACTTTTTCTTTTTATTTGTTCGCTATTACTTCTCGGTTGTAGTGATGATGAATGTTGTGCCAATCCGAATATGTATACTCTTTATTTGGAAATGACAGACTATCAAGGGCAGATTGTTTCCGGGTATATTAAGGAATGGGAATTAGAACGCGACTTAGAATTGATAGGTTTTGATGACCCAACTTTCACGCCTAAAGTACTGTATAAAAACATAGTGAGCCAAGATGAATCCTTAATAAGCATAGAGTTATTGTCATTTGACATCGCTGTTACGGAAACCGTATTTAAAATAAAAAACAAGTCTATTTTTGGTGATGAAGACTCCCATTTTTTAAAAGTTTTTTGGAAAAAAGAGTCTTCTATTTGGTTTACAGCAGAAAAAGTTATTTTGGACAACAAGGAACTTTATAAAAAGAAAATAGATAAACGCACCTACTATTTTTCTATGAAGCAACAGGTGTATTGATTTTCAAATCGGCTTTTTCCCATAGCCACGCAAACACCTGCTATCAGTTTGTCTGTAAAACAATCAATTGGAACTTTACGACGGTGTTCCGTGTACTTTCAAAGTCTCAAAAATAACCGGTTATCTTTGGAGAATTAATTTCATGCCGTTTTTCGTGGGCGCCCTCACCCCAGCCCCTCACCCTTATGTGAGCGAAAGCGAGGAAGCGTTAGAGTCTGGTTATGAGGGTATTAAAGCATTGATTTACACTATTTTCTTAGGTCGAACTCACGTTAATTACAAGCTTTGTGTATCTTTGCAGGAGAATAGCTACTTAAATTTTTAAAAAGCATGGGAGAAAAAGCTGTTATCGAATACTTTAAGGATTTCCACATTCTGATTTCTATTGCCGTTACGCTGGCAGTGATGTTCGCTGTGGTATATTTGTTCAACCACATTACCAACCGCTATATCCGCAATTTACTGCTTTCGCACGAGCGGGACGTTACGGGCTTTCAGTTTTTCAAGCATTTGGTTACGGGAATTATCTACGTTTTGGGAATTGCCGCCGCACTGTCGCAAATACCGCCTTTGAAAACGATTGGGCATTCGCTGTTGGCAGGAGCAGGATTGGTGTCGGTGGTCATCGGGCTGGCAGCACAGCCTTCGTTGGGGAATTTGTTCAGCGGTGTTATGATAGTGATTTTCAGACCATTCCGTATCAACGACCATATTTCTATCGAAGGAAAAACGGGCTACGTGGAAGACATCAATATGCGGCAGGTCGTCCTCCGCGATACCGAAAACAACCGCATCGTCATACCCAATTCTGTGGTAAACGGTCAGATAATTACAAATAGTTATATGAACGATACGCTCAAGCGGAATCGTTTTGACATCGGTATCGGCTATTCGTCGGATATTGACAAGGCATTTGCCATTATCCGTGAAGAAGCCGAAAACCATCCGTACTGCACCGATAACCGCAGCGAGTCGGATAAGGAAAAAAACCGTCCTATAGTGCCGGTTTACCTTACGGAACTGGCGGATTCGTCCGTAAATTTGTCGGCTTGGATTTGGACAAAAAACCGTTCCGACGGATTTTATATGCTTTGCGATTTGCGGAAATCGGTCAAAAAACGCTTTGATGCCGAAGGAATCGAGATTCCGTTTGCACAGACGACCGTATCGTTTGCTACACCGCTCAAACAGGAATGAATTTTTTCTAAAAAAAACCGTATCTTTGCGGTTTATTCATCGTTTACATGAGAAAAAATCATTTTACTACGGTTTTTCGTTTGTTTTGGCTCTGTACGGCAGTAGCGGGCTGTGCAACATATCAAACGCAATATACTGGCAATCATTCTTTTGAAGAAATAAAAATACAACCCTCGGACATACGGCATACGTTTTTCCTTGTCGGCGATGCAGGTTTGGCACAAACGCAAGAACGCGTACTCGGGCATTTGGCGGATGAGGCATCTTCCGTAGGGAAAAATAGTACGCTGCTTTTTCTGGGCGATAATATTTACGAAAAAGGCATGTCCGACAAAAAGCATCCCGACCGAAAAGCCAAAGAGACTATTTTACAAAACCAAATAGACGCCGCCCGAAATTTTGCAGGCAATGCCATCTTTATTCCGGGCAACCACGATTGGTATTCGGGGCTTAAAGGACTCAAAGACCAGCAAAAATTCGTGGAAGATGCGTTGGGCAAAAATTCGTTTCTGCCGAAAAACGGTTGCCCCATACAGCGTGTCAAAATCGGGAATGACATTGTATTATTAGTGATTGATTCGCAGTGGTACATCACCAATTGGGACAAGCACCCCACGATGAATGACGATTGTGTCATCAAAACAAGGGCTGATTTTTGGGACGAAGTAAGCAGCGAAATCAAAAAAGCGGTAGGCAAAACCACGTTGATAGCCGTACACCACCCGATGCTCAGCGATGGTGCTCACGGCGGTCAGTACGATGCCAAAAGCCATTTTTTGCCGTTGCCCGTACTCGGAACGCTCAAGAACGCCATCCGTAAGACGGGCGGTGTGAGCAATGCCGATATGCAGAACAAAATGTACAATGATTTCATCGAGCATTTGTCGGCATATTCGCAGTTTAACGACCGTGTTATTTTCCTTTCGGGGCATGACCACAGCCAGCAGTTTATCCAAAAGAACAGCATCACCCAAATCATCAGCGGGGCAGGAGCGAAGCAGTCGGCAACCCGATTGACCAACGGAAGCCAATTCAGCAGTTCCGACTTGGGATTTGCCCGATTGGACGTGCTTGCCGACGGCAGTTCGGTAGTGCGGTTTTACAGCAGTGATACGAAGCAACCAATCTTCACGGCAACGATATTCGAACCCTTGGACAATACCGTTTACACGGAATTTATTACCGTTGCCGATACGGTCAAAGCCAAAATATATCCCGACCGTTTTCTTGACAAATCGGACAAATACCAAGAGCGTTGGGGCAAGCGTTACCGCCGTTATTTCGGTATGGACATTGCGGCACCTGCCGTGAATCTCGAAAATTATTTGGGCGGACTTGAGCCTGTCCGCAAAGGCGGGGGCAACCAATCGTTGTCGCTTCATCTGAAAAATCCGGAAGGGAAAGAATACGTGATGCGTTCGCTGCAAAAAAGTGCCACGCAGTACATACAGGCATTTGCTTTCAAAAACCAATATATGGGCGATTCGTTTCAAAATACGAAAGTAGAAGAATTGCTGATGGACGTGTTCACGGGGTCGCATCCGTTTGCTCCGTTTACCACCGCCGATATGTCGGACGCATTGGGGATTTTGCATACCAATCCGAAATTGGTGTACGTGGAAAAACAGAAATCGTTGGGCAAATTTAACAATGTATTCGGCGGAGGATTGTACATGATAGAAGAAAAAGCAACGGACGGACACGGCGATTTGGAAAGTTTCGCCAATGCGGACAAAGTCATCAGCACGACCGATGTTTTCAGAAAAATTCAAGAATCCGACAAGAATAAAGTAGACCAAAAAGCCTATCTCCGGGCAAGGCTTTTTGATATGGTTTTGGGCGATTGGGACAGGCATCAAGACCAATGGCGTTGGGCGGTTATTAAGAATGGCGAAGGCGAACTGTACCAAGCCTTTCCGCGTGACCGCGACCAAGTTTTTTCCAATATGGCCGACGGCTGGCTGATGGGTTTCCTCACGGCTGCCATTCCCGATTTGCGGCTCATGCAACGGTTTGAAGCCGAACCGAGAAGCATCAAATGGTTCAACGTAGAGCCGTATCCGCTCGATGTGGCATTTCTGCCCGACATGACCCGCACCGATTGGGAAAACGAAATAGCATTTATCCGCCAAAACCTCACCGATGCCGTCATCGAACGTGCCATTACCGAGAATTTTCCACCCGAAGCGAGAGATGAAACCATGCAGAAAATCATTTCGGTAATGAAGGCAAGGCGTGATAATCTGCCAAAATACGGCATGGAATATTTTCATATTGTCAATAAAATATCCGTTATCACAGGTACGGACAAAGACGATTATTTTGAAATCGTACGCAATGGCGACGGCACGACCGATGTGTCCGTATACCGGATTATCCAAGGAGAAAAACAACGCAATTACCACCACAAAAAATTCCACCCCGGAGATACTGCCGAAATATGGCTCTACGGATTGGACGACAAAGACGTTTTTGAGGTTACGGGCAACGGTAAAACATCCATAAAACTGAGGCTTATCGGCGGACAAAACAAAGATACCTATCGGATAGAAAACGGAAAAAAAGTAATCATTTACGATTACAAATCCAAAGAAAGTACTTTTGAAACGAAAAAAGGCACAAAACATCTGACGGATAATTATAAAATCAACAATTACGATTACAAACTTCCGAAATACAGCCGCTTGATTTCCGCCATTCCGGCATTGGGCTACAATCCCGATAACGGCGTGATGATAGGTCCCCAGCTTACCTATACCATTAACAAGTTTGTACAAAATCCGTTTACGCAACGGCACCGCATTCATGCCAAATTCCTTACGGCAACTGCGGGAGTTGAGGCAGGCTACACAGGCGAGTTTGCCCGTGTGGCAGGCAATGCCAATCTGGTGTTGGACATACGGTACCGAAGCCCTTTTTACAGTTCGAATTTCTTCGGATACGGTATGAGTTCGGCGTATGATAAGTCATTGGATTTCAGTTATTACCGGACGCTGGTGGAAGAATACCGTTTCCGTCCGTCACTCAAATGGAACGGATTTTACGGACAATATGTTACGCTCGGATTGCAGTTTCAAAATATCAAAACCGACCGTACACCCGACCGCTTCGTGGGCATTTCATCGCAGATTGACCCGGCATCGTTCACGAGCCAGCGGTTTGCCGGAGTGCATTCCAAATTTGCGTATGACATCAGCGACAATAAGGCATTCCCGACACTCGCCCTAACCGCCGAACTGGAAGCGGGCTATACCGCCAATATCGACCGTGGCGGACGCAATTATTTTTATATCAATCCGAAATTGGGCTTTTCGCAACGGCTCAATGCCGGCGGCGATGTGGTGTTCGGTGTGTTGTGGCAAGGGCAAATCAACAGCTCGGAAGACGTAGAATTTTACCAAATGGCAAATATCGGAGCAAGCAAAGGGCTTCGCGGTTATCGTAACGAACGCTTTGCGGGGCAGTACGCCTTTACGCAGACTACCGATTTGCGTTGGCAGATTGGCAGTTTCAACTCAAGAGTCATACCGTTTTCGTACGGAATTTACGGCGGATTTGATTTCGGCAGGGTGTGGACAGACTTTGACCCGACCGACCGCTGGGCAAATTCGTATGGTGGTGGCGTATTTATCAACGGAATGAACATGATGACGCTCAACGCCTCGCTATTCGGCACGAACGAAGGAGCACGGTTTGCCATCGGATTTGGCTTTGGATTTTAAAAAAAAGGGAATAGGGGATAGGGGTCAGGGAATAGGGCTGTTCTGCAATCTATTCCCTATCCGCTACCCGCTATCCCCTAAAACCTAACCCTAACCCCTAACAAAAATGACTTTTTACAAATTTCAAGGAACAGGCAACGATTTTGTGATGATTGACAACCGCGGCGGACATTTCCCGAAAGGGGATACCAATTTGGTGGCTCATTTATGCCACCGACGATTTGGCATCGGTGCGGACGGACTGATACTTTTGGAAGAAGCTACCGGCTATGATTTCCGAATGGTGTATTACAATTCCGATGGCAATCAGAGTTCGATGTGTGGCAACGGCGGACGCTGTATTGTGGCGTTTGCCAAGCTCTTGGGAATTATTGACCGACAAACGAAATTTATCGCTACCGACGGCGAACATCACGCTTCTATCAACGCAGACGGAATTGTGGAATTGCAAATGCAAGAGGTTCATAATATTCTTGTAGATGAAAAATTTGTATTTCTCAATACGGGTTCGCCCCACCACGTGCAATTGGTTGGCGATACAAATTCCGTTGATGTAAAGAAAGAAGGAGCCGCGATCCGCTACGGATTGCTTTACAATGACAAAGGAGGCAGCAATGTGAATTTCGTTACGCAAATTACTGATGACGCATTTCGGGTACGAACGTACGAACGAGGCGTAGAAGACGAAACCTATTCGTGCGGTACAGGCGTAACTGCCACAGCCATAGCAATGTACGAGTTAGGAAAAACGAAACAAAATAAAATAAAACTACACACGCCCGGTGGCGGATTGTCGGTTTCGTTTGAGAAAAAAAACGGTATTTACCGCAATGTCTGGCTTTCAGGTGCAGCAACTTTCGTTTTTAAAGGAGAAATTTCATGCCGAATCTGAAAGGAAAAACGGTTTTTTTGAGAGCGTTAGAATCTGATGATTTGCAATCGCTGTACGATTTGGAAAACGATGTTACCTTATGGGAAGTCAGCGAAACGCAACTGCCTTTTTCCAAGTACGTGTTGCAGCAATATCTTGACAGTGCCCACAAAGATATTTACGAAGTGCGGCAGTTACGGCTCGTGATTTCCACCTATGCGATGCAGTTGGCAGGGTGCGTTGATTTGTACGGTTTCGACCCGAAAAACCGTAGGGCAGGCGTAGGGATTGTTGTAACCGAACCGTTCCGCCGTAAAGGAATTGGCAAGGAAGTATTGGAATTAGTAACGGAATATGCACGCAAGTTTCTCGGGTTGCATCAGTTGTACGCCTATATTTCCGAAGAAAATACCGCCAGCCGAAAACTCTTCGAAAAATCGGGATATGAACCCAAAGGAACGCTTTCCGATTGGATTTTTTCTGACGGAAAATACAAAAATGTGAGTTTATATCAATTAATTTTGGATTGATTTTTATTTTTTGGTGAAAAATAATTATATTATTTGTACATTTACCCTCGTTTAATTTTATAATTTATGTACATCAGAAAAATACTTATTGCAGTATTGCTCATCGGTTTGGTGGTTATGGGCGTAATTTCGTATGGTATCTATCAAGCTGTTTTTCAGCCTAATACCGCTTTTGAAAACAAAGAAGCCATCGTGTTTATTCCTACGGGAGCAACCTTTGCCGATGTGAAAACGGAGTTGCAGCCACTGATCAAAGACATGGCATCATTCTCACAAGTAGCAAGTAAAAAAGGGTACGCAACCAACGTAAAACCGGGAAAATACAGCCTCAAAAAAGGGAGCAATAATAATGAAATCATCAATACACTTCGCAGTAAAAATATACCTGTGAAAGTATCGTTCAACAACCAAGAAACGCTCGCCGATTTGGCAAAACGCATCAGCGAACAGATAGAAGCCGACAGCACATCGCTTCTAAAAGCCTTTGCCGACCCGCAGTTTCTGACAGAAAACGGATTTACCGGCCGCAATGCCCTTGCGATGTACATTCCCAATACGTATGAACTTTTTTGGAACACTTCTGCTGAAAAATTCCGCGAACGGATGCTCAAAGAATACCACCGATTTTGGAATGATGACCGTAAAGCGAAAGCTGCTGCACAATCACTTACGCCGTTGGAGGTCAGTACATTGGCATCTATCGTGCAAAAAGAAACAGCCCAAGTGTCGGAACGTAGCCGTGTGGCAGGCGTGTATCTCAATAGATTGAAAATCAACATGTTATTGCAAGCCGACCCGACTGTCATCTACGGTGTTAAAGAACACACAGGTGATTATGATATTGTCATAAAAAGAGTGCTATACAAGCATCTTGAGATAGATTCTCCGTACAATACCTATAAATATAGCGGATTGCCACCCGGACCGATTGCCATGCCCGATGTGTCTTCGCTCGAAGCCGTTCTCAATCCCGAAACGCACGATTATCTGTATTTTGTTGCCGATGTTGAAAACTTCGGATTTCATAAGTTTGCCCGGACTTTGGCACAACACAACCTCAACCGGCAACCGTACATAAAATGGATAAATGCACAAGGAACACAACGTTAATTTTTACATACAATAAAACCCTTATTAACTTTTACAACTATGAAAAAAATAGCTTCTTTAATTCTGATTTTAACAATGAATGCAGGTTTTTCACAAGAAAATATCGGTTATCAACAGCCCGATGGCGATATTTTGCAACTGGCTGATTTTGAGCGTACACCATCGGTATTGATGAATAGCAAACGCGACTGGATGGTACTCGTTTCCCGCCCCACCTACCGAAGCCTTGACGAACTGAACCAAAAAGAAATACGGCTCGGCGGACTGCGGATGAACCCCGACCTCAACATCGCAAGTACGATGACTTACGCTAACAATCTCAAAATCAAGCGTACCAATGCCAACGAAGCCGTCCAAGTAAAAAATCTGCCACCCAATCCGCAACTTGCTTATATGGGATTTTCGCCCGACGAAAAGCATTTCGTTTTCACCAATACTACCGATAAAGGAGTGGAACTTTGGAGTATTGACCTCGCTACGGCCACGGCGAAAAAGCTAAGCAAGAGTTTGCTCAATGCCAATCTCGGAAGCCCCTACACTTGGTCGCCCGACGGTAATTATTTGATTATAAAAACATTGGTTGAAAACCGTCCGGCATTGCTTGACGATAAAAACACGCTTCCGAAAGGCCCCGTCATCTCTACCGGAACCGGCGAAGTATCGCAAAACCGTACCTATCAAGATTTGCTGAAAAATCCGATGGACGAGTTTAATTTTGAAGTAATGATGACTTCCGAATTGAAAAAAATCGACCTCAACGGCAACGAAAGTCCGTATAAAGAAGCCGCCATGTACGTTGGAGAAAGTTTTTCGCCCGACGGCAACTATGTAATGCTGACCACGTTGGAGAAGCCGTTTTCGTACATCGTGCCGTTCCACCGCTTTCCGATGAAATATAACGTGTATGATGCTGACGGTAAACTGATTGCCAATGTAAATGACGTGCCGCTAACCGAAATACTGCCCAAAGGATTTTCGTCTGTCCGCACGGGTAAACGCAGTATGGGCTGGCGTAGCGATATGCCGCATTCGCTCTATTTTGTGGAAGCCCTTGACGGCGGCGACCAATATAAAGAAGCGTCAGACCGTGATGCGTTATACACTTGGGACGCACCGTTCAGCACACAGCCCGAAGAACTGATGAAGTTGCCGCAACGCTACCAAAATGTGGTGTGGGGTACTAAAAACCAAGCACTTGTGTACGAGTCATGGTACGATACCCGAAACCAGAAAATCTATCTGCTCAACCCGGAAGCAAAAACGTCCAAAATCATCGTTGACCGTAATTACCAAGACCGCTATAACGACCCCGGAAGCCCGCAAACTTCTAAAAACCAATGGAATAGATACGTTCTTCAAATCGAAAACGGCAAAACCTACTGGCTCGGGGCAGGACACACCAAAGAGGGGCAATTTCCGTTTTTGGACGAATTGGATTTGGCAAATCTGACCAAAAAACGCCTCTACACTTCCCGATTGGCAAACCAAAAAGAGAATATTTACGAACTGTTGGACACCAAAAAAGGCGAATTGCTCGTCAGTATCGAATCGCAAAGCGAGTTCCCGAATTATTACATCAAAAATTACAAAAACAACCGCAAAAAACAGCTTACCCACTTTGAAAATCCGTTCAAAGCCCTTGAAGGAATCCACAAGGAAGTCATCCACTACACCCGAAAAGACGGTGTGGCACTCAGCGGTACTTTATATCTGCCGAAAGGCTACGATTTCAAGAAAAAAGAAAAATTACCGTTGCTTATCTGGGCATATCCGCAGGAATTTAACAGTCGCAACACGGCCGGTCAGAATACTGCCAACCCCAACGAGTTTACGTATCCGGGCTACGGTTCGTTCATTTATTGGGTTACCAAAGGATACGCCGTGCTGGACGATGCGGCTTTCCCGATTGTGGGCGAAAGCGGTCAAGAACCTAACGATACTTTCGTGGAACAGCTTGTGGCAAACGGCGAAGCTGCCATTGATGCCGTTGACAAACTCGGCTATATCGACCGTAAGCGGGTGGCGGTCGGCGGACACTCATACGGGGCTTTTATGACGGCTAACTTACTGACCCACTCGGACTTATTCGCTTGTGGTATCGCCCGTAGCGGTGCTTACAACCGTACGCTCACGCCTTTCGGTTTCCAACGCGAACAACGCAATTATTGGGATGCTCCCGAAGTGTACAACACTATGTCGCCTTTCATGAATGCCCATAAAATGAAAAAACCGATGCTGCTCATCCACGGCGCCGCCGATAACAATCCGGGTACGTTTACCCTCCAGACGGAACGGTATTTCCAAGCGTTAAAAAATCTTGGGGCACCGGTACGGATGGTATTGTTACCTCTGGAAAGTCATGGCTATCGTGCCAAAGAAAGCATCTTGCACACGTTGTGGGAACAAGATGTATTTCTTGATAAATATCTGAAAAACAACGAGCAAGAATAGCTTTCGCAAATAATGAGGATTACATCCGAACAAATCGAAATTGACGGGATTGATAAGGAGATATTGCGTTTTCTTATGGAAGATGCCCGCAAGCCTATTTTGGAAATTGCCCGGAAAGTGGGCGTGTCGGGTACGGCGATACACCAACGCATCCGCAAATTGGAACAATCGGGGTTGGTTGACGGCACAAAGCTGGTCATCAACCCCAAGGCTCTCGGTTATACCACCATGGCGTTTATCGGGATTTATCTCGATAAAGCCATGCGGAATTCCGATGCGGTACGGCTTCTCAAAGAAATCCCCGAAGTACTTGAATGCCATTATACTACGGGAAATTGGAGCGTGTTTGTAAAAATTTTGTGCAAAAACAACGAACACCTGATGAACGTATTGAGCAATAAAATCCAAATCATTGAAGGCGTATCACGTACCGAAACGTTTATTTCTCTTAACCAGCAGATTGACAGGCAGATAAAAGTGTAACGAATGTGAGTTTTATAACATATGCGTTATTTTAAAATATTCCGAATAAACTCATTGCGGAAAAATTCAGTGAATTTCTTGTCAAAGAAAGGCAGCCATTCTTTAGCGATTTCGTTGGCTTTGCGCAAGTATTTTTCGGTGGCAATCATATTGCCGTTACCTGCACTTACGATCGCCAATCGCCAATATGTAGCATTTTCATCGGGGAAAAATCGGCGGATATCATCAATAACGAAAGTCGCCCGGGCGTAATCGCCTCTGAGGAGGAGCATGTCCGTCCAAGCAACCAAAGTGTCCAATGAGTAGTCGCCTGACTGTACGGCCCTTTGCAGTGCGTACGTAGCCCGTTCGTTATCATTAAGGCTGAGGTTGATTTCGGCAAACCGCTTCCAGTAGAAAGGATTGTCATCTTCGATATGGACGGCTTTGTAGATGTAACTTACCGCCTTGCTGTGCATCCCCCTCAGGTGATAAAAATCGGCTAAAGTGAACCATGATTTGCTTAGTTGCGGGTCTTCGTGAACGGCTTTGAGATAATATTTTTCGGCGGCATGGTCGTTTGTTTTTTTCTCATAGCACTTGCCGATATGCAAGTACACCAGGGGCGAAGCATCATCAAGGGTGAGTGTGATTTTGTAGTTTTCGATAGCTTTGTCGTATTCGCCGATTTTTTCGAGTACCTTGGCTTTTTCAAAATACGCCCCGGCGAAAGTATCATCGCTGATAATGGCAAAATCAAAACAGCGGATGGCTTCTGTGAAATCTTTTTTTATGGTGTATTGCTTGCCGAGATAATGCCAAGCTACCTCGCAATACGGATTTTTGTTCAAATATCCGTTGAGGTAAGAAATCGCCTCGTCATTCTGTCCGAGCATATCGTAGCAAAAGAGCAATTGTTGCAATGACATATAGTCTTGTACGTCTTGGTCAAGGCACATTTTAAAATATTGAATGGCTTTCGGATAGTCTTCAACAAACAAATATTCCATGGCGATAAGCGAATACACATCGACCAAATCATCTGTTAGGGAAACAGCGTATTGGAGCGTTTCGATGGCTTTATGATGCTGGTTGAGTTTGGAATATAAATTTGCTTTCTGTACGAAAACTTCGGAATTGGAAGGCTCTACATGTTCTAATTGGGCGATGAGTTCGCTTGCATGTTGGAGTTCGTCTTCGAAAATCAATACTTCGACATGTAACAATTTTAGCGAACTTGCCGAAGGATGTTGATTCAACCCTATTTCAAGGGCTCTTTTGGCCTTGTTCATCTTGCCCCATTCCAAATAATAATCAATTATTTCTTCAAATTCTTCTATGTCGAAATAATAGATATTATTCTCATTAAGCATTGATTCAAAGCGTGATACGGAATAATTTTCTTCTTCACCGTGAAATAAAGGCATATATACAAACAGTTTTTGCTTCTTGAGGGTAAAAGTACTCAAACTACTTTAATTTTCATGTATAAACGTAAATAGTTATCAACAATTTAACTAACATACCCTGTCAGAGATATTTATTTTTGTAAGATTGATGTATTTAAAAGCTTGTTTTTCAGTGATTTATTTCTTTTTTACCGATTTCAGATTGAGTAAATTGATAGGGTTTGGGGTGAGATTTTCTATTTCCTTTGTGTAAAAACGCACCGTTTGGTCATAATACACAGGGATTACGGGCAGATGCTGCATCAGTAGGCTGTCCATGCGTTGGTAGAGTGCGGTGCGTTGGCCGAGGTCGGTGGTTTGCAAGCTTTGTTCGTACCAGCGGTCAAATTGAGGATTTGAAAAATGCGTATAATTACTGCCTTCGGGAACAAAGTTTTTACTGTAAAATAACGATAAATAATTCTCAGCATCAGGATAATCGGCTATCCAACTCGCTCTGAAAAGCGGAAGTTTAAGGGTCGCTCTACTTTGCCGTAAGGCGGATGACGGCATTAGGTCTATTGCACAATCAAAACCTATTTTTTGCAATTCACGCTGTATGTATTCGCAGATATCGAGATAGTTGGCATCGGTAGCGATACGGATGCCCGGGGCTTTTTGATGTTGGAGTGTGTACTCGCTCACGATTTGTTTGGCTTGTTCGGGGTCGTATCTGTACAAGGTCTCGCTCAGGTGTCCGTCCAATCCTTGGGGGATAAATCCGCCGTAGGCAGGAATACCTATGTTGTTACGCAAATAGCGAATCATTTTTTGCCGGTCAAATCCTATTTGTATCGCTTTGCGAAGTGCAGGTTGTTGTAAGGGTGCGTTACTTTTATCGAATACGATTCCGAGATATTCGGTATTCAGATACGGACTTTTGGTCATCGTAAATTGCTTGGAATATTTTGGGTTTAGCACTCCTTCGGCAGTAAGCAATTCGTCTTTGTAAGAAGCGTCAATGCTATTGACCATATCAATTTTCCTTTGCAAAAGTGCCATGAATTCACTTTGTTTTTCGGGAAGGAATGAGATGGCGATGCCGTCTAAATAGGGTAGGGGATTGCCTTGGTGGTCGCTTTCGTGGTATTTTGGATTTCGCCGTAGAATGAGTTTGTTGTTTTCGTCCCACACGCGAAACAGAAATGCCCCCGTCCCGATAGGATTTTTTCTGAAATCATTTCCTTGATATTCAACAACTTCTCTGGGTACGACAGAAGCGTACTTGGTGGTCATCAGCCCAAGGAAAGGCGGGAAATTCTTTTTAAGATGTATCTGAAAAACAGTGTCGTTCAAGGCTGTGTAGCGGGCTACGTTTTGCAAAATCCAGTTGCCCGGAGCGGCTATTGAAGCATCTTGCAAACGGGCAAAACTATACCTGAAATCTTCGGCAGTAACGGTGCGCGTGCTGTCGGGCGTGCCAAAAGCGGGGTGTTTGTGAAAATAAACATCATCCCGTAATGAAAATGTATACGTAAGTCCGTCATCAGAGATGTCCCAATGCTTGGCGATGTCGGGGCGTACATGCAGGGTGTCGTCCATTTGCACCAAGCCGTTGAAAAGCTGGTGGACAGCCCAAATATTACTTTGTGTACGGGCAAAAGCAGGGTCAAGCGACGAAATTCCCGAATGCTCGTTATACCGAAATATTTTCTTATCTGAAATGTTTTCCGGAGAATGACAACTAACCAAAAACATCGAAATAAAACTAAAAAAAATATTTTTCATGGGGCAAATCCTACGCATTTACTTTTTATTAAAATAAGATGAAAAAGGAATAGTATTCCATAAAAAATGAATTATTCTTTATCTTCTTCGATGTACATCTGCCGTACTTTCTTGAACAAATCGGATGAATATACGAAATCGGTTACGGCTTCATTGTCGGTTTTGAAAATGGTGTGCTTTGAGCCTTCCCACTCTTTGTAACCGTTCTTTAAAAAGATAATTTTCTCGCCGATTTCCATGACCGAGTTCATATCGTGGGTGTTGATGACGGTCGTGATATTGTATTCTTCGGTAATTTCTTGGATAAGGTTGTCGATGACGATGGCCGTTTTGGGGTCAAGCCCCGAATTGGGTTCGTCGCAAAAGAGAAATAGCGGACGGTTCACGATGGCTCTCGCAATGGCAACACGCTTCTGCATCCCTCCCGAAATTTCGGACGGCAACTTGTTTTCCGCCCCAACGAGGTTTACGCGGTTAAGTACCAAATCGGCACGCTCGCGGATTTCGTCAGGCGTTTTTTTGGAAAACATTTTCAGCGGAAACATCACGTTTTCAAGCACCGTCATCGAATCGAAAAGAGCGCTTCCTTGGAAAACCATTCCCATTTTCTGCCGAAGATTGATGCGTTCGTTACGGCTCATATCGGCAAACTTCACGCCATCGTAAATAATATCACCTTCATCGGGCGTAAATAATCCTAACAAAGTTTTCAGGAAAACGGTTTTTCCCGAACCGCTCTGTCCGATAATGAGGTTGGTTTTTCCTTTGTGGAACGAAGTGGAAATGCCTTTGAGAACGGGCGTGCCACTGAACGATTTGTGTATGTTGTCAACTTGAATCATCAGGCGTAGAATAATTGTGTAGTAACGGAATTGGCAATAATAATGACGATGCTCGTCCAGACGAATGAGGTGGTGCTGGCCTTGCCCACATCAAGAGCGCCGCCTTTCATATAATAACCGTGATAGGCAGGAACGGTTGCCAATATGAAGGCAAAAATGACCGATTTGGAAAAGGCATAAATCAAATCATACGTTTTGAAATCGGACTGTACGCCCTGTATGAATTCTGCCGATGTGGAATAACCACTTGCCACCACCGATGCCCAACCGCCGAGAATCCCCAGATACATGCCCATCGCTACCAAAAACGGAAACAACATCAGCGATATGATTTTGGGAAATACCAAGTAATTCAACGAATTTACGCCCATAACATCAAGCGCATCAATCTGTTCGGTAACGCGCATCGTGCCGATGCTTGAGGTGATGAACGAGCCGACTTTTCCCGCAAGGATAATTGACGTAAAGGTCGGGGCAAATTCCAAAATAATCGACTGGCGGGTCGTAAATCCTATTAAATACTTGGGAATGAACGGGCTGTCAATATTAAGTGCTGTCTGAACTGCCACTACGCCGCCAACGAAAAACGTGATGAAAGCTACAATTCCTATCGAATTGAATATCAAATCATCAATATCTTTCATTATCAAGTCTTTAGTAATTGTCCACCGCGTGCGTTTGCGGAAGATGTCGTACAACATTATGAAATACCTGCCTATGGCTGCTATGTGTTTCATTTTTATTTATAGTTTAAATGCTTTGCGTTTGAAAAATTTGAATGCTTTGTTGTTTGAACACTTCGTTGTTTGATTTTGTTTGAATGCTTCGCTGTTTG
>JAUNTM010000003.1:2101-65819 GCA_030538675.1 Capnocytophaga sp. | reverse complement strand
GTCAAACAACATCAAACAATTTCAAACAAAATCGAACGCCAAGGGCATCGAACAATGTCAAACAATGTCAAACCATTTCGAACAATATCAAATTTTAAAATAAAAATCCCTTATGAATACTAAGAAAATCATTTCAATCATCAGCGTATTTTTACTCATGGCGGTTACTGTCGTGTCGTGCGTAAAAGATACCGACTACGAACTGCCGAGCATGAAAGTGGAAGTGCCGGCTTTTGACGGGCAAACCGTTACTTTTGCAGAGGCATTAGCCGCTTCGTCAGCAACATTGCAAGATTATACGGAAAACCAAGCCATTGAAGGCTATGTCGTGTCAAGCGATGAGGGCGGTAATTTCTACAAAAAATTATACGTACAGAATGCCGACCAGACCGACGGTGTGTCGGTAGCTATTGACAAAAACGGACTGTACGCCGATTATCCTGTCGGTTCTAAAATACAAATCCGCCTCAAAGGGCTTTCTACGCAAGTGGTCAACGGCAAACTCGAAATCGGGTACGGCACGTATACCAATGCTGCCGGAACGAGAACAAGCGTAGGCAACATGCCGTCGGCTATCCAAAAAACAACCGTATACAACCTCGGCGAACCGCTCAAAACCATTGAGGAATTGGCAAAAGCATCTACTTCGGTTGACGCTCTCAAAATCAATGACAACGTAAACCTGATGGTAACCTTCAAAAACGTTTCGTTTGAGCCGACCGACATCGGGAAAGAATTCCACCTTAGTGCCAATGACAACTACTACGGAACGGATTACAGCCTGGTAGATGCCGACGGCAAAAAAGTGATATTCCGTACCAGCCGTTATGCAAATTTCGCTAAGGAAACCGTTCCTGCCGGTATTCTTGAGGTAACGGGCGTACTGACCAAGTACAACAGCTCGTACCAATTCATGATTAACAATACCAACGACATCAAAGTGGTAGGCAGCGGAAACAATTCCGGAGGCGGTTCTACTACCGGAACGGTTATTTCAACCTTCCCTTACAGCGAATCGTTTGCCGCCAGCTCAACCTCACTGCCAAGCGGGTGGAGCGTTATTAACACAAAAGGAACTTTCGAATGGCGGGTAGGCGTTCACAGCAGTAACAACGTGAACCGAGTGCGGATGTCGGCGTATAATGCGAACGGAACGCTGGATGTAATTTCGTGGCTCATCACACCGAAAATCAATCTTGATGTAAATACACATGTATTGAAAGTAAAAATAGCCGATGCTTTCCAAAACGGAAATCCGCTGAAAGTGAAATACAGTACCAATTACTCGGGAAGTGGAAGCCCTGATGCAGCAACTTGGACGGAAATAGGAGCTTCGCAAATTGCAGCACTCATCAACAATACCGCAACTCACGACAATAATTACGAAGAATCGGCTGCCATTCCGCTTCCGCTTACCGGAGAAGTGTACATCGCATTTGTATATGAAAGCGGCGGAAACATCAGCACAACCATCGACCTGCAGAGCGTATATATCGGTGCTGACAGCGGTTCTACACCGACGCCCAACCCAACGCCCGTAACAGGCGGTGAAAAATCAGTGCTTGACATCCGTAATTTGTTTACTTCTACAGATGTTGAGATTACCGAAGATACGACCATCAAAGTTATCGTAACTTCCGATAAATCAACCAATAACCTAAATGCTGCCAACGCGTTTGCTCAAGATGCCACGGCAGGAATTGCGTTGCGTTTTGCCGCAGCAGCCGATAATGCATTGGCATTAGGCGAGGAGGTAACGCTGAACTTAAAAGGTGCTAAAATAACCAAATTTAGAGGTCTTATCCAAATAGAAGGCTTGACGGCGAGTAGTATCATATCAAAAACAACGGCTACCGTTCCTACACCAAAAGTAATTACTATCACAGAAGCCCTTACGGGGAATTACGAAAGCCAGTTGGTGAGCATCAGCGGAGTACAGTTCAAAACCACAGGCGAAACATACAACGGGAACAAACTCGTTACCGATTGTACGAACGAATTAACCGTATTTACACGTAGTCAAGCTACTTTTGCTGGTAGTACTGTAAGCGATAAAAATGGTACAATCACAGGAGTTCTTTCAAACTACGACGGCATTCAGTTGATACTCCGCACCGAAAGCGATGTGGATTTTGCTGCCAATTATAACGATTGTAGCGGAAATACAACGCCTACGCCAAATCCGACCCCAAATCCGACCCCCGGAACAACAGGTAAGTTTGATTTTGAAGATATGACAAAAACCGGTACAGGCTACAACAGTACTGAGGTTCTTACCGCTACGGATGGTACAAAACTTACCTATCTCGCTCGTGCGGATATAAGTGGCTACGAAATAGATGGTAAAGGGGTTATGCTCAGAAGAGCTAATGATAACGGTTACATCAAATTGGAATTCGCTAATAGCGTAACCAAAATGACTTTCCAAGTGAGAGGTGCTTTTACAGGAACAGCCAAACGTATCATCGCTGTTATGAATGGCGACGAAAACAGCACTGCCGAATTGGAGCGAAAAGAGTTTGACTACGCTGGTACTTCCGATACTACGATTCATACTTTCACAGTAGACCTAAGTACTGCCAATACGAAAACCGTAACGCTCAAATTAGGAACTGCCGCAGCTCAAGCCGCACAAGTAGTGTTTGACAATATCTCTTGGGAATAACATTCTTTTAAAGAATTTTTCATTACAAAAAACGCTTTCCGTATGGAGAGCGTTTTTTGTGTTAAATACCTTAGTAGCAACGTGTTTTGATGTAAAAATTCTGAAAATCAATACTTTAATTCCCTCACCCCCGACCCCTCACCCTCGGAAATCGAAGATTCATCGAAACCAAAATCTAAAATAATAAAAATGAGATATAGGGGTCGGGGGTGAGGGCTAACACATTGATTTACAAAGTTTTCTTACACCGAACTCACGTTGTTTTAAAAATAAAAAAACTTAAAACCGCAGCGTTACGCCTGCCAAAACGTTGGTTTCCGCCTGCGGGAAATAATACGCTTCGCCCCACCAGGCAGCATAAGCAACATATTTTTGATTTAAAACATTATTCCCGATGACCGAAAACTGAACCGATTTCAGTATTTTTTTAGGATAAATGGTGTAATTCGCACTCAGGTCGTTTACGAAATAGCTGTCCAATTTCGCCGCATCGTCATCGGTGTTGGTAATGTATTGGCTTCCGACGAATTTTGACAATAACGAAAGTTGCAAATTCGGTATCGGCTCAAACGTGATGATGTTTCCGGCAACAACATTCGGCGAATACGAAATATTCGTATTGCCCAGATTGCGGAAAATCGTTTGTCCGGCAGTATTTTCTTCTGACAAAATAAAATCACGGTTTTTGTTCCGGCTTACCGAAACGTTGGGTCGCCACGTCCATTTATCCGAAAGAAGCACTACCGCATCAACCTCAATTCCGGCACGATAGCTGTCGCCGCTATTGGTTCGTATCGGATAATTTGTATCGTTGAGTTCGCCGGTAAGCACCAACTGGTCTTTGTAAGCCATATAATACAGGTTGGCGTTGATTTTCGTTTTCGGCGAAGCAAACCGCCACCCGAATTCGAAATCGTTCAGATGTTCGGCTTTGGGCTTGAGCGGATAATTGTCTTTGAAGTCGGCACGGTTCGGCTCGCGTGAGGCTTTTCCGTACGAAAGATAAAACGCGTTGGCGGCATTGGCGGTGTAGGTAATTCCCGCCTTCGGATTGATAAAATTAAAGTTGGTATCAACTTCATAAGCAGGCGATTGGTAATAAATATGACGGTATTGCAAATCGGCAAAAAACTGCCATTTGTCCGAAAGTTGATAGGTGATTTTTGCGAAGGCGGAAGCCTCTTTTTTTACCGTATCTTCATCGGTGTAAATGTGTTTGTACCCGAAGGGAACGGGTTCTTTTGCCCACAGCACTTGTCGGAAATGCCGTCCGTCATATTGGTTTGCCGCCCCGCCGAAGATAAAATCTATTTTATTGGAAATGTAATTGGCAGAAAATGTTGTACCATAAAAATCATTAGCAAGCCATTTTTCGACAATTACATCCGTTCTGCCGCCCGGAGTGAGTTCCGGCAAACCGTATTTTGTAAATCTTCCGTTTTCGTAATTTTCATAAAAACCTTTTCCTTTGGTGTAGTGGAAAGCGAGGTTGGTCGTCCAGTTCGGTGTCCATTGTTGCGACCAATGCAGTTGCGAATGGTCTTGCCAGTAATTGTCTTTTTCATTTTCATAAAAAAGCGGATTTCCGTTGGCATCATCCCCTATGTAACCCGACCAATTGAAACGGCGGTTTTTGTCCATCGTAGCCTTGCCGATGCCGTTCCACGTGATGTACGTGTGTTCCACATTGCCGAAAATCAGGGCTTTGATGAGCGTGTTTTTGTGCGAATACGCCCCTTGCAGGAAATACGATTTTAAGTCGGACGATGCCCGCTCGATATAGCCGTCGGAAGTTATTTTGGAAAGCCGTGCCGAAACTTCAAAGCGGTCATTGAGTTTTCCCGTCGATGCTTTGACACTGTGTTTCTGCGTGTTATAGCTTCCGAAAGTGTTCGAGATTTCGGCGTAAGCATTTTCGGAAACGGCATCGGTAAGTAAGTTCAAGCTCGCCCCGAACGCCGCCGAACCGTTGGTGGAGGTTCCTACGCCACGTTGCAATTGAAGGCTTTCCACTGAGGATGCAAAGTCGGAAATGTTTTCCCACACGGTGATGTGCGACTCCGAGTCGTTGTACGGGATGCCGTTGATGGTTATGTTGGTGCGGTACGAGTCGCTTCCCCGCACGTTGAGCATCGAGCTTCCCACGTTGCTACCCGCATTGGTCGAGAAGGTTACGTTCGGCAGATAGCCCATCAGTACGGGAATGTCCTGCCCGAGATTGCGTTTTTGCAATTCTTGTTTGCTGATGTTGGAAAACGTAACGGGAAGCGTGGATTTTGCCCGCACCGCCGACACGAGGACTTCGTCCAAAGTGATGGTTTTCGGCAGCGAATCGTTGGTTTTTTCGGCAACAGAAAGATGGTTCTCTTGGGCAGCAACCGTTGCGAAACTTGCTGTCAAGCTCAGAAAAAGTAACTTTTTCATTGTAAAAAATAATTTTTACAAATAAAAGGGGGAATTATTTGGTTTGGTTGATAAAATTCACAATACACCGCTTACCCTTGCGATGATTGCACAATTTAGTGATGGCACGAAGCCTTATGTTCCTTTGGCAGCATTACCTGCCCAAGTTCAACGGGTATAATCTCAGCCGATATGGCACCCCTTCGAGATGTGGTGCAAAATTAAGAGGATTTTTTGATTGTGCAAGTTTTTTTTGTAGGTTTGTGAAAAATGTGTTTTGATGTAAGGTAAAATACTGTCTGTCATTGAAACTTAAAATCATCCGTATTCGTGATAGAACAAACGAAATTTCATAGAACAATGCTTTTACTTTTCTGTTGTGTGGGTTTTATAATAAAAATCTACGCCCAGCAGGAACGTGGTAATAATTGTACGGAAGTGTATAATTACGTATACCAAATGAAGTCATGGCAAGACTGTTTAGATAGTGCTATTGAAAAAGATAGTACGAATGCCGTTTTGTGGCAGAAAAAAGCAATGCCGTATTTCAAAATGCAAAAATACAGCATCGGGATGCCTTATCTGGATAAAGCCGTAGCATTGGACGAACAGCGGTGGCTGCCTTATCGGGGATTTATCAAGTGCATTTTTATAAAAAAATATGAGGACGCTATTGAGGATTTCGAAAGGTGTATTGGGTTGTTTGGCAATGGGAACGAGATGGATCATACCTATCGTTTTTATATCGGGCTCTCATATTTGCAATTAAATGATTTTGAGAAAGCTGAGAGTGTTTTTCAAGATGATATTTGGGAGCAGGAAAAAGGAATGGGGTCGGCACATTATCTGGATTTGTTTTATTTGGGAATTGCTAAGTTTGAACTCGGGAAATGGGAGGAAGCTATTGTTGCTTTTGACAAATCGCTTGTACAATATCCACAATTTTCGGAAGTGTTGTTTTACAAGAGTATCTGTTTGTTTTACATAGGGCAAGCGGAAAAAGGTATTGAGCTAAACAAGCAGGCACAAGAATACGCAGCCAAAGGCTACACTATCAATGAGGATAATGTGGCGTACGAAAGGTATCCCTACCAATTAATATGGTGAGTAGAGGTGGCATTAGAATTAGTCCGCAATGTGAACGGTTTATAGAGGATTGCTTTTGGAGATAAAAAATGACGGAAAAACATTGATTGCTACACGAGAGGAGAAGAATAGTTAAAAACTGCATTACTTCTTTTATTGAGAGATGAAATAAAAGAAAGTTGGACAGTGAAGTAACATAGAACTATTTTTTCCGTTGAAATCCATTAATTTTCGATTTAAAAATTTATATTTTATTTATAATTTCATTGTAGTTTTGTTATATATAAAAATGTATACATTTTCGAAGTAGGACATTTAGTTGTTGAAATACTGATAGTTAGCGCGCAAACATTTTTGTATTGAAGTAACGAAGATCTTAATTTAACATTTTGTTTAATTTAAAAAAAGACAATCATGAAAAAGAAACTTACTCTTGATGAAATCAAAAAGAAAGCTGAAGTTGTCGCTTCAAAAGATTTGCTAAAGACTATCTCTGGTGGGACTGAAAATGCATGTCATGACAGCGGAGGAGGAACTCGTGTTTTTTTCGAAAGTGTGAAAGACCGACTTGATCCTCATCGTCCTCGTTATTAAATTTAAATTTATATAGGTTGCTTTAAAGTTGTTTCTCAATGTCTTTAAAGCAACTTGTTTTGCAAAATGAAATTGCTAAAATACACACTCTTGCTTTTGCCGGTAATTTTGTATTCACAAGAGGGTACGTTTGAAAATATCGCAGTAAACCATGATTTCCTGTTTTACGAAACAAAAAAAGAGCAACAGAAAGCCGTGCTAAAAGAATTGGATGGCTATTTTTCAAAAGTAAATATAGAAGAAAATTTCTTTTGGGAAAATCCCGTCTCGTCGTTTTTTGTACCGTACATAGATTTGTCAGGCTTGAGGCAAAAAGCGAAAGAGGGCTATATGCCTACGGTTTTGGCTATGAATTTTGAAGGTAATGATTGTTACGTAACGTTGGCATGGCTTGGAGAAACTGAGTATACGGATAGGCTGTATGTCGTTTATACGTTGATAGTCAATCAAAACTTGCGGTTTGAGAATATTTTCAATAAACAGAAAGACAATTTCGTGTTTAAAAAAATGAAAGATGTTACTTATTACGGTAGTGATAAAAAGTATTTGAAAAGAACGGACATGCGGAAAGCAGAGATGTTCAATAAAAAAATGGCAGCTTTTTTTGAGATTCCCCAATTGGCGTATACTTACTCTGTATTTGCGGATTACGTAGCAATGAAGAACCGCCGGGGTTTTCGCTTTGACACGGATATGGCTTTGGGAGGAAAATACGGAGGCGAAACATTTCCCGGGCTAAAAATTATTTTTTCCGGCAATGGGTCGTCTTTTTATCCGCACGAGGTGGTACATCTGTATACCTACGAAAAGTTCAAGAACAAACACCATGTCATGGACGAAGGTTTGGCAACGTACTTGGGAGGTGCTCAAGGATTGTCTTTTTATGAATATATGGAGGGCTTTTATCGCTTTACATCGAAAAACCCGATTAATCTTGTAGAAACATTCAGAGAAGACAAATGGCTGGCTATCAATGATACCATAACATTTCAAAATGCTTTTGGAGCACTTTTGTGTTATGTAATACATAATCGTTTTGGGAAAACGGTGCTTTTTGAATTGATAGGCAGGGGGAAGAGCAGCGAAGAGTTGCTTTTGGCAGTAAAAAACATCATTGGAGTAACTAATGGAAAGGAACTCAACGGGTATTTGCATGAAACATTGAAAAAACTTATCACAGAAAAAACTTATCGAAGAGATAATACCACTTCTACTTATAAAAGAGAATCCTAAGCTGGCGGAAAAATTAGATTTTGAAAATGAAAGAGTTTTTCAAGAACCGTTGCTATTTGCGTATTTTAACAGTAAAGGTAAAGATTTTTTCCAGCCAACTATGTTAAACGAAATATTACAGGGCTATTTTACAGAAAAAGAGCCTCTGAATATTCTTATAACAAAAACGGAATCGCATACATTCCAAACGTAGGCTATTTCGATGAAAATAAAAAATTAGTGGAAGGTATTCTATCCATAGATGGATTAGAAATTATTAAAGAACTACATCCATTGCTACACCCTTATTTGTTTGAATATTATAAGGGGCATATTATGAATCGTTATCCTGCGTATACATCCGTATGGTCAGGTTATAGCGACTTGTTGCAAAATGCGATAGAATTGTTAAAGGTAAATACTCCTGCTTATTTTGAAGAGTTTCAATCTGCAAATAAAAGTATTTTTATACATAATAACCCTAAAATACTTAACTTTACAAGCGTAGAAACCTTTGGGATGTTGTATTTTTACACAACCCCCAATTCTACTTTGATGTATTTTGTGGAGGAGTTGATACACCAGGGAGCTCATAACATTCTTTATGCCATTACCTTTAATAAGCATGAGTTTTTTAAGATAGATGCCCCTAATACAATCATGAGAGATTTAACAGGGCAAGAGTGGGATTATAGAGATGTATATGGAGCATTTCATGGAGTATATACCGTGTACAAGCGTTTGGAATGCCATGATATACTATTGCAAAAAATATTCTAAACGGAAAGGAAAAACACGAACTTTTAGGAAGACTCACTGACTTATTTCCTCGATTTCGTACGGGATTGGAATTGTTAGATTTAGATATAGTTTATACACCCAAAGGCAAGAAATTATATTTGGATTTAGATAAAAAGTGTAAAGATATTTTAGATAAATACGCAAGAATAGCTACAATTTTTGATTTGTCGTTTAGAGACTTGGATTTTAACCATATGGAGTTTGAAAAATATAATCCGTATGAAGATTTTGAAAAGAAAGAAAAAGAAGGAATTTTTGAGTTTTAAAATGATGAAAAATAGGTTTACAATATGGATGATTACAACTTTCTTTTATGCCACTGTTACGGCACAGCAAGCCGACTATATATTTAAAAATGTACATATAGTTTCGGTGGAAAATGGGACTGTTTTGAAGAATAGAACCTTAGCTATAAAAGGAGGAAGAATAATCGAAATAGCAAAAAAAAGCAAATTGGCTTCATCAATAACTATTGACGGACAAGGGATGTATCTAATGCCATCACTTGCAGATGCCCATGTGCATTTGCCTAACGATGAACTAGATATGGAAAATTTTCTACTTCTGAATTTAGCGAACGGAGTAACAAAACTACGCTCAATGAGGGGAGAGTGGAGCGATGTGGAGCGAAAGAAAAAGTATAACACACAGAGTAGTTATTATCCGAAACTATATATATCGCCGCCACCTTTGCACAGGAGCTATGACTTAACAGAAAAAGAGTTGGAGGACTATGTCAAAGCATCTCAAAAATTCGATTTCATGAAAATTCTAAGTATTAAAAATGCCGATTTACTTCGTCAGTTTAATACAATAGCGACATCAAGCAACGTAAAGTTTGGGGGGGCATTTTCCCGTAAATAAAGAAGGAGAACCAATCTCCGATACTCTTACTTTTAACTCCTATGGATATATAGAACATTTGGGCGGGCTTGTCGGGCAACCGCAATATTTTGATTCGAGAATGCAATTTATAAGAGAGAAAGACATATATATTTGTCCTACGCTACAATGGTATGCCGTTGGGTATGGGCAGTATGGTATTGACGAAATGCTCTCCCAAAGAGGAATGGAGTTCATTTCTTCAGAAATCAAAGCTGATTGGGCTGAAAAATCAAAAGAATATAGAGCTAAGTTGGGTAGCGAAAAATTCCAAGAAGAAAAGGAAGCTTACGCAAAGGAAATGCAAGAACGTTTGGATGTCGTCCTAAAACTTGAAGAACAGGGGACAAAACTGCTGATAAGTCCCGATAGTAGTTCGAAGTTTATAGTGCCCGGTTTTGGTTTACTTGAAGAAATGAAACTTTATCAAAAGGCAGGACTTACGAACCAAGCCATTTTGAAAAGTGCAACGCTTAATTTCGCACATTTTTTTAATGAAAACTACGGAGTAATCGGCGTAGGGAAAGACGCTGATTTTATTTTGACCATAAAAAATCCGTTGGAAAACATAAAGGCTCTTGAGAACATAGCAGGTTTGTTTTACAATGGAAATTATATAAACAAAGAACAATTAGACGAGTTTTTGAAAAAAACGACAGGCTTTTAAATTTCCAAAGTTGAAAAAAAGTAATTTTCCTTTCTTCAGACAGTTAGACTACCGCGATTGCGGACCGACCTGTCTGCGTATGGTAGCCAAATTCCATGGGAAAAATTTTTCGCGTGAATTTTTAAGGGAAAAAGCAGGGATTACGCGTACCGGAGTAAATATGGCAGGAATTGCCGATGCCGCCGAAAGCATTGAGATGCGCACTATGGGAATGCGTATTTCATTGGAAACTCTTATTGAAGAAGCCCCCGTTCCTTTTATCGTTCCGTTATCACAGAAGACGTTTTTCTCATCGAACGCCTTTTATACCAGTTCCGGGAATTATTTGTCCGCACACATGACTGATAATCAACCACAACCAAAATCCCACTATTTTCCGTCCGAAATCTATTCCCGAAAACGCTTCGGATAAAAAATATTTGAAAATTAATGGATTAAAGTTTGCAAGTTTGATTTTTTATCATACCTTTGCAACCCTCAAAAAAGAGAATAATAAATAAATTTTTTTGTAAGTAAATTATGCCAACAATTTCACAGTTAGTACGAAAAGGAAGAACCAGAATTACCAAGAAGAGTAAATCGGTTGCTTTGGATTCGTGCCCTCAACGGCGAGGTGTTTGTACGCGTGTTTATACCACAACTCCTAAAAAACCAAACTCTGCGATGCGTAAAGTAGCGCGTGTACGTTTGACCAACGGGAACGAGGTAAACGCCTACATCCCCGGAGAAGGACACAATCTCCAAGAGCACTCGATAGTATTGGTACGTGGTGGAAGGGTAAAAGATTTGCCCGGTGTACGTTATCACATCGTTCGCGGAGCATTGGATACCGCCGGTGTAGCAGGACGCACACAACGCAGATCAAAGTATGGAGCAAAACGTCCGAAACCCGGACAAGCACCAGCACCAACCGGAAAGAAAAAGTAAGTAAAAAACTTTAATTTGAAACAATGAGAAAAAGACAGGCGAAAAAAAGGCCTCTTTTACCAGACCCGAAGTTCAACGACCAGTTAGTAACTCGTTTTGTGAATAACTTAATGTGGGACGGTAAGAAGTCAATAGCTTTTAAAGTATTCTATGATGCTCTTGACATCGTAGAACAAAAGAAAAACAACGAAGAAAAAACCTCGTTGGAAGTGTGGAAAGACGCACTGACCAACGTAATGCCGCACGTAGAAGTACGCAGCCGTAGGGTAGGAGGGGCTACTTTCCAAATCCCGATGCAAATACGCCCGGACCGCAAAGTCTCAATGGCGATGAAGTGGCTTATCGGGTATGCTCGCAAAAGAAACGAAAAATCAATGGCTCAGCGCTTAGCTGCCGAGATTATTTCAGCTTCAAAAGAAGAAGGTGCTGCCGTTAAAAAACGTATGGACACTCACAAAATGGCAGAAGCCAACAAAGCATTCTCACACTTCAGATTCTAATAAAGCATGGCAAGAGATTTAAAATATACGAGAAACATAGGTATTGCTGCCCACATCGATGCAGGTAAGACCACTACGACAGAGCGTATTTTGTTCTACACCGGTAAAACCCACAAGCTCGGAGAAGTACACGACGGTGCCTCTACGATGGACTGGATGGAGCAGGAAGCAGAACGAGGGATTACCATTACCTCTGCCGCAACTACTTGCGAGTGGACATTCCCCCGCGAGAACGGAAAACCTACCGAAGATGCCAAAGGCTACCACTTCAATATCATCGATACACCCGGACACGTGGACTTTACCGTTGAGGTAAACCGCTCATTGCGTGTGTTGGACGGATTGGTGTTCTTGTTTAGTGCTGTTGACGGTGTTGAGCCTCAATCAGAAACCAACTGGCGCTTGGCGGACAATTATAAAGTTCCACGCATCGGTTTCGTAAATAAAATGGACAGACAAGGGGCAAACTTCCTTAATGTTTGTAACCAAGTAAAAGACATGCTTCGCTCCAATGCCGTGCCTATCGTATTGCCTATCGGCGACGAGGTGGATTTCAAAGGAGTTGTTGATTTGATTAAAAACCGAGCCATCGTATGGCATGAGGATACACAGGGAGCTACGTTTGACGTAGTGGAAATCCCTGAAGATATGAAAGCCGAAGTGGCTGAATACCGTGCAAATCTTATAGAAGAAGTAGCTTCTTATGACGAAGGGTTGCTCGAAAAATTCATGGAAGACGAAAGTCTTATCACAGAAGAAGAAGTACACAGAGCATTGCGTGCTGCCGTAATGGATATGGCAATCATCCCGATGGTATGCGGTTCTTCGTTCAAAAACAAAGGCGTACAATTCATGTTGGATGCCGTATGCCGCTACTTGCCTTCGCCTTTGGATAAAGAAGCTATTGAAGGTACAAACCCCGATACAGGCGGCCCGGCATTGCGTAAGCCTGCCGTTGATGCGCCTTTCGCAGCATTGGCATTTAAGATTGCTACGGACCCTTACGTTGGTCGTTTGGCTTTCTTTAGAGCTTATTCAGGACATTTAGATGCGGGTTCGTATGTGTTGAACACCCGTTCGGGCAACAAAGAACGTATCTCTCGTATCTACCAAATGCACGCCAACAAGCAAAATGCTATTGAGTATATTGAAGCCGGAGACATCGGAGCGGCAGTAGGGTTCAAAGACATCAAAACAGGAGATACCTTGTGTGATGAAAAACACCCTATCGTCCTTGAAAGTATGGTATTCCCCGACCCGGTAATCGGTATTGCGGTTGAGCCAAAAACGAAAGCCGACGTTGATAAAATGGGTATGGCTTTGGCAAAATTGGCAGAAGAAGACCCAACGTTCCAAGTGAAAACTGACCAAGCGTCAGGACAAACGATTATCTCGGGAATGGGTGAGCTTCACTTGGATATCATCGTTGACCGTCTGCGTCGCGAGTTCAAGGTGGAGGTAAACCAAGGACAGCCGCAAGTTGAGTACAAAGAGGCGTTGACGGCTACTGCCAACCACCGTGAAGTGTACAAAAAACAATCGGGTGGTCGTGGTAAATTTGCCGATATCGTATTCCGTATGGAGCCTGTATCAGATGCTGAAAAAGCCGGATTGGAATTTGTTAATGAAATCAAAGGCGGTAACATTCCTAAAGAATATATACCTTCGGTAGAAAAAGGATTTAAAGAAGCGATGAAGAGCGGTCCTTTGGCAGGGTTTGAAATGGACTCGATGAAGATTACGCTTCTTGACGGCTCGTTCCACGCGGTGGACTCTGACTCTCTGTCATTTGAATTGGCAGCGAAGTTGGGGTATAAAGAAGCTGCCCGTGCTGCCAAAGCGGTATTGATGGAGCCTATCATGAAACTTGAGGTAATTACGCCGGAAGAAAACATGGGGGACATCGTAGGCGACTTGAACCGTCGTAGAGGTCAAGTGAATAACATGGACGACAGAGCGGGAGCTAAGGTTATCAAAGCCAGCGTGCCACTTTCGGAAATGTTCGGTTATGTAACGTCATTACGTACATTGTCATCAGGGCGTGCTACTTCTACCATGGAGTTCTCGCACTATGCCGAAACACCTTCTAACATTGCAGACGAAGTAATTAAAAAAGCCCGAGGCGGTAATTAATTTTTAAAGAAATGAGCAGTCAAAAAATCAGAATAAAATTAAAATCATACGATTACAATTTGGTTGATAAGTCAGCTGAGAAGATTGTAAAAACAGTAAAAACAACAGGAGCGATAGTAACCGGACCTATTCCGTTACCTACACACAAAAAGCTCTTTACTGTATTGCGTTCGCCACACGTGAACAAAAAAGCTCGCGAGCAATTCCAGCTAAGTTCACACAAGCGTTTGCTTGATATTTACAGCTCTTCGTCCAAAACTATCGATGCTTTGATGAAACTGGAATTACCAAGCGGTGTAGAAGTAGAAATCAAAGTGTGATAGAACGGGTAAGAAAGGGATTTCTTATCACAGTATCCTAAGCTGCGAGCGAGGGATTATCGGAAAAAAATAAATTCAGGGTCGAATGTATTTTTTGACCCTGAAATTTTGAATAAAAACGAGTAATAAATAATTAAATTAAAACTATGTCTGGGTTAATTGGAAAAAAAGTAGGCATGACCAGTATCTTTGATGAGAATGGGAAAAACGTTCCTTGTACCATTATCGAAGCAGGTCCATGTGTAGTTACCCAAGTCAGAACCGTAGAGGTTGACGGGTATGAAGCTCTTCAACTTGGTTTCGATGACAAGGCAGAACGTCGTGCTAACAAAGCCGAATTAGGTCATTTTAAAAAGGCCGGTACTGCTGCTAAAAAGAAAGTTGTCGAGTTCCAAGGATTTGAAAATGAGTACAAAATTGGTGATAATGTCACCGTAGAACACTTTACTGAAGGAGAATTTGTGGATATCACAGGGATCTCTAAAGGAAAAGGATTTCAAGGGGTTGTTAAGCGTCATGGCTTTGGTGGTGTAGGTCAGTCTACACACGGTCAGCACAACCGTTTGAGAGCACCGGGTTCTATCGGAGCGTCGTCGTATCCTTCAAGAGTATTTAAAGGAATGCGCATGGCAGGACGAATGGGAGCAGAACAAGTAACAGTACAAAACTTAAAAGTATTGAAAGTAGTTCCTGAGAAAAATCTTTTGGTAGTCAAAGGATGTATTCCGGGACACAAAAATGCTTACGTAACTATTCATAAATAATGGAAGTAGCAGTATTAAATAGCCAAGGAAAAGAAACAGGCAGAAAAATCACTCTTTCTGACGCTGTGTTCGGTATAGAGCCTAATAATCATGTGATTTACCTTGATGTAAAGCGTTATATGGCGAATCGTCGTCAAGGAACACACAAGGCTAAAGAAAGAAACGAAGTAGCCGGAAGTACACGTAAAATCAAAAAGCAAAAAGGAACGGGTACGGCTCGTGCCGGTAGCGTAAAGTCGCCTGTATTTGTAGGAGGCGGACGTATATTCGGACCAAGACCTAAGGATTATACCCAAAAACTTAACAAGAACGTAAAGCGTTTGGCACGTCGTTCGGCATTGAGCCTCAAAGCTAAAGAGCAGTCAATCGTAGTGTTGGAAGACCTGAATTTTGAAGCACCGAAAACGAAAGATTTTGTCAATGTATTGAAAGCTTTAGGGTTAGATAATAAAAAATCAGTTTTCGTATTGTCAGATATAAATAATAATGTATATTTGTCGTCGCGAAATTTGAAGGCTTCAAATGTCGTAACTGCTTCAGAATTAAACACTTACTCGATAGTTAATAGCAATTGTGTAGTGTTTTTGGAGAGTTCTTTGGAAGTTGTCGAATCAATTTTAACAAAATAATTAGTCATGAGTATCATAATTAAGCCGGTCATCACTGAAAAAGCGAACTCAAATAGCGAGTTGAGAAACTGCTATACATTTGAGGTAGCCAAAGGAGTGAATAAGATCCAAATAAAAGAAGCTATCGAAACTACTTACGGCGTTAAAGTTGAAGAAGTACGTACACTAAATTATGGACCTACCCGTAAAACCCGTTATACTAAGACGGGAGTGCAAGTAGGAAAAACCAATACCGTAAAAAAAGCCGTAGTACAAGTGGCTGAAGGAGAGACTATAGATTTTTATAGTAATATATAAGTTTAACAAATAGACGAAAATGTCAGTTAGAAAATTAAAACCGATTACCCCCGGGCAGCGTTTTAGAGTAGTAAACGATTTCGACGCCATTACTACTGATAAGCCGGAGAAAAGCCTTTTGGAACCGTTAAAAAAGTCTGGTGGTAGAAACAGTCAAGGTAAAATGACCATGCGTTATATTGGTGGTGGTCACAAACGAAAATATCGTGTTATCGATTTCAAACGCAACAGATTTGGTGTTGAGGCGACAGTGGATTCTATCCAATATGACCCTAACCGAACAGCTTTCATAGCATTGTTGGTGTACACAGATGGAGAGAAACGATATATCATTGCACCCAATGGATTGCAAGTAGGACAAACCGTAGTATCGGGAGAGGATGCCGCACCTGAGATAGGAAACGCATTGCCGTTGGCAAAAATTCCACTCGGTACAGTAATTTCATGTATTGAATTGCGTCCGGGACAAGGTGCGAACATTGCACGTTCAGCAGGTACTTTTGCACAGTTAATGGCAAAAGACGGAAGATATGCAACCGTGAAATTGCCTTCCGGTGAAACTCGCATGATACTACTTACTTGTATCGCTACTATCGGAGCTGTATCAAATTCTGACCACCAATTGATAGTGTCAGGTAAAGCCGGACGTTCACGTTGGTTAGGCAGACGACCACGTACCAGACCAGTAGTGATGAACCCGGTGGATCACCCGATGGGTGGTGGTGAAGGTAGAGCTACCGGAGGACACCCACGCTCAAGAAATGGTATCCCTGCCAAAGGTTATAGAACTCGTTCTAAAACCAAAGCAAGTAATAAGTATATTGTAGAACGTAGAAAGAAATAAAAAACTAACAGATGGCACGTTCATTAAAAAAAGGACCTTACGTACACTATAGTCTGGAGAAAAAAGTCCAGCAAAATATCGAGTCGGGTAAGAAAACCGTAATCAAAACTTGGTCACGCGCTTCAATGATTACCCCCGATTTTGTTGGTCAGACTATCGCAGTACACAACGGTCGTCAGTTTGTTCCTGTATATGTTACTGAAAACATGGTGGGACATAAATTAGGAGAATTTTCACCTACTCGTTCTTTTAGAGGACACGCAGGTGCTAAGAATAAAGGTAAAAAATAATAGAGGCTATGGGAGTTCGTAAAAGAGAAAAAGCAACAGAAATCAAAGAAGCTAAAAAGAGCTTGGCTTTTGCAAAGTTGAATAACTGCCCTACTTCTCCTCGTAAAATGCGCTTGGTAGCGGATTTGGTAAGAGGTCAGCAAGTAGATAAAGCCCTCGCTATTTTGAAATTCAGCACAAAAGAGGCTTCGGGTCGTTTGGAAAAATTATTGCTCTCGGCAATCGCCAACTGGCAAGCCAAAAACGAAGATGCCAATTTGGAAGAAGCCGGATTATTCGTTCAAGAAATCCGTGTGGACGGAGGTACAGTCCTCAAAAGACTGCGTCCTGCGCCGCAAGGGAGAGCACACAGAATCAGAAAACGTTCAAATCACGTAACGATTGTTTTGGGCGCGAAAAATTTTAACACAGAAAGCTAAGATAGACTATGGGACAAAAAACAAATCCAATCGGAAATCGCCTTGGAATTATCAGAGGATGGGAATCAAACTGGTACGGAGGTAATGACTACGGAGATAAACTGGCTGAAGACGATAAAATCAGAAAGTATGTTCTTACCCGTTTGTCGAAAGCGAGTGTTTCACGAGTGATTATTGAAAGAACTTTGAAACTTGTAACCGTTACTATCACTACTTCTCGCCCCGGTATCATCATCGGTAAAGGAGGTCAAGAGGTAGACAAGTTGAAAGAAGAGTTGAAAAAAATCACAGACAAAGATGTTCAGATTAACATTTTCGAAATCAAAAGGCCTGAATTAGATGCCAATTTGGTAGCAGCAAGTATTGCCCGCCAAATAGAAAGCCGTATTTCATACCGTAGAGCTATCAAGATGGCTATTGCAGCAGCTATGCGTATGAATGCCGAAGGTATCAAAGTAATGATTTCAGGTCGTTTGAACGGTGCGGAGATGGCACGTTCTGAAAGCTACAAAGAAGGACGAATCCCTTTGTCTACCTTTAGAGCTGACATCGATTATGCCCTTGATGAGGCTCATACTACTTACGGCCGTTTGGGTGTGAAAGTATGGATCATGAAAGGCGAAGTGTATGGTAAAAGAGAGCTTTCCCCATTGGTAGGGATGACCAAAAAAGCAGCTGGCAAACCGGCCGCAGGCAATGCCCCATCAGGAGCGCCTAAAAGAGCTCGTCGTAGAAAGTAATTTTTTAAAGAAAAAAGAAAATGTTACAGCCAAAAAGAACAAAATATCGTAAAGTACAGAAAGGCAGAATGAAAGGGGTGTCGCAACGAGGACACGAACTTTCTAACGGTATGTTCGGTATAAAGTCACTTGATTCATCATTTATCACATCACGCCAGATAGAGTCAGCTCGTGTTGCAGCCACTCGTTATATGAAACGTGAAGGTCAATTGTGGATTAAGATTTTCCCGGACAAGCCGATAACCAAGAAGCCTCTTGAGGTACGTATGGGTAAAGGAAAAGGTGCCGTAGAATTCTGGGCAGCCGTGGTTAAACCAGGAAGAATCATGTTTGAAGTAGGTGGTGTGCCGTTGGCAGTAGCAAAAGAAGCGCTACGCTTGGCGGCTCAGAAACTACCTGTGAAAACCAAATTCGTTGTAGCAAGAGATTATCAAGATTAATTAAAGAACAATGAAACAGTCTGAAATTAAAAATTTGACAATTGCTGAGCTACAAAGTAAGCTCAGTGAAGTGAGAAAATCGTATGCCGATTTAAAAGTAGCTCATGCTATTTCACCAATCGAAAATCCGATTCAACTAAGAACGATTAGAAGAACTGTAGCCCGATTGGCAACAGAACTTACTAAACGCGAATTACAATAATTCTATGCTACTGTAAACATGGAAAAAAGAAATTTAAGAAAAGAAAGAATAGGTGTTGTTACTAGTAACAAAATGGAGAAATCTATCGTGGTTTCCGAAGTGAAAAGAGTAAAACACCCTATGTATGGTAAATTCGTGTTGCGTACTAAAAAATATGTCGCACACGATGAAAAAAACGATTGTAACATTGGTGATACTGTCCGGATTATGGAAACTCGTCCGCTTAGTAAGTCCAAGTGCTGGAGATTAGTTGAAATCATTGAAAGAGCGAAGTAATTATGGTACAGCAGGAATCAAGATTAAAAGTAGCCGATAATACCGGCGCAAAAGAAGTATTGACTATTCGCGTATTGGGAGGTACCAAACGTAGATATGCTTCTGTAGGAGATAAGATTGTAGTTACTGTCAAAGAAGCTACACCTAATGGGAACGTAAAAAAAGGACAAGTATCTACCGCCGTGGTAGTACGTACTAAAAAAGAGGTACGTCGTCCTGATGGTTCTTACATCCGTTTTGATGAGAATGCTTGCGTTCTACTCAATGCAGCAGGTGAGATGCGCGGTACCCGTGTATTCGGACCAGTAGCAAGAGAATTGCGCGATAAGCAGTTCATGAAAATAGTATCATTGGCACCCGAAGTGCTTTAATTTTCAAATTTTTCAGAGAATGAAACTAAAAATTAAAACAGGAGATACCGTACGAGTAATAGCCGGAGAAGATAAAGGTTTTGAAGGTAAAGTCTTACGCGTTGACCGAGAGAAAAATAAAGCGATTGTTGAGGGGGCTAACTTGGTGTCGAAACACATCAAGCCAAGTGCACAAAATCCTCAAGGAGGAATCGTTGAAAAAGAAGCTTTGATTCACATTTCAAACCTGTCGCTTATTGACCCTAAAAGTGGTGAAAACACACGGGTTGGATACGAAGTGAGAGATGGTAAAAAAGTGAGAATCTCTAAAAAATCTAAAGAAGTATTGTAGTTATGGCTTACGAACCTAGACTAAAAACAGAATACAAAGAGCGTATCATAGCGGCTCTTAAAGAAGAATTTGGCTACAAAAATGTAATGCAAGTCCCCAAACTTGAGAAAATCGTTGTAAGCCGTGGCGTTGGTTCTGCAGTAGCCGACAAGAAACAAATCGACTACGCAGTAGATGAGCTAACGAAAATTACGGGGCAGAAAGCCGTAGCGACTATCTCTAAGAAAGACGTAGCTTCGTTTAAACTTCGTAGAGGAATGGCTATCGGTGCTAAAGTAACGCTTCGTGGAGAGCGTATGTACGAATTCCTCGACCGTTTGGTAACTTCAGCTTTGCCACGTGTAAGAGATTTTCAAGGTATCAAACCCAATGGTTTTGACGGCCGTGGTAATTACAACCTTGGTGTTACCGAGCAAATTATCTTCCCAGAGATTGATATTGATAAAATCAACCGTATCTCGGGTATGGACATTACGTTTGTAACTTCGGCAAATACCGACAAAGAAGCCAAATCATTATTAAGCGAATTAGGATTACCTTTTAAAAAGAACTAGTAGTATGGCTAAAGAATCAATGAAAGCCCGTGAGGTTAAAAGACAAAAATTGGTAGCTAAGTATGCCGCTAAACGTAAAGCTCTGAAAGAAGCTGGCGATTACGAAGCGTTACAACAACTACCTAAAAATGCTTCGCCTGTGCGTTTACACAACCGTTGTAAATTGACAGGAAGACCGAAAGGTTACATGCGTACTTTCGGAATTTCACGCGTACTTTTCCGTGAAATGGCGAACAAAGGATTAATTCCGGGCGTGAAAAAAGCAAGTTGGTAATTAAGATTAAAAGGACAATAACATGTATACAGATCCTATAGCAGATTATTTGACAAGAATTAGAAATGCGAATAATGCAAGGCACAGAGTCGTAGAGATTCCTGCGTCGAACTTTAAGAAAGAAATCACTAAAATTCTTTTCGACCAAGGATATATCTTGAGCTACAAGTTCGAAGATAACAGCGTACAAGGTACTATTAAGATAGCACTCAAGTATGACAAAGTTACGAAAGAGCCTGTCATTAAGCATATAGAAAGAGCAAGTAGACCCGGACTTCGTAAGTATGCGGGATCTACTAATCTTCCCCGCGTATTGAACGGACTGGGTATTGCCATCATCTCTACTTCTCAAGGTGTGATGACAGGCAAAAAAGCCAAAGAACTCAACATAGGCGGTGAAGTAATTTGTTACGTTTACTAATCCCATAAAAGACAAAGAAATGTCAAGAATAGGTAAAGCACCCATCAAAATTCCAGCAGGAGTTACAATAACCATCAACGATAGTGTTGTAACCGTTAAAGGAAAATTAGGCGAATTGACCCAAGAGGTTAAAGACATTGCTGTAAAGCAAGAAGATGGACAATTAGTGTTGGAGCCTACCGCACAAACTAAGGACAATAATGCGAAGCACGGCTTATACAGAGCCTTACTGAACAATATGGTCGTAGGTGTGTCAGAAGGTTTCACCAAGCAATTAGAATTGGTAGGAGTAGGGTACCGTGCTTCTAATCAAGGTCAAAAATTAGATTTGGCTTTAGGTTTTTCGCACAATATCGTTTTGGAATTACCCGCAGAGGTAAAACTTGAAACGATCTCTGAAAAAGGTAAAAACCCTATCATCAAATTGACTTCGCACGATAAACAGTTGGTCGGACAGGTGGCGGCCAAAATACGCAGCTTCCGTAAGCCTGAACCGTACAAAGGTAAAGGTGTGAAATTCGTAGGTGAAGTATTGAGAAGAAAAGCAGGTAAATCAGCATAATAGTTAGAAAAATGGCATTATCAAAATTAGAAAGAAAACAACGAATCAAAAGCAGAATACGTAAAGTTGTTGTAGGAACTGCCGAACAACCTCGTTTGGCGGTATTCAGAAGTAACAATGAGATTTATGCTCAGTTGATAGATGATACCAAAGGTTTGACTATCGCATCTGCCTCTTCAAGAGATAAATCTATCAACGGTGCTACCGGTACCAAAAGCGAGAAAGCAACTTTGGTAGGAAAAGCTATTGCAGAGAAAGCTCAAAAAGAAGGAATCGAAAAGGTATCATTCGACAGAGGTGGTTATTTGTACCACGGACGCGTAAAATCATTAGCAGACGGCGCCAGAGAAGGCGGACTTAAATTCTAAAACTATGTATCAGAAATATAAAAATGTAGAATATGTAAAACCAAGCGGCCTGGAATTAAAAGACCGATTGGTGGGAGTTCAACGTGTTACGAAAGTAACCAAAGGAGGTCGTGCTTTTGGCTTTTCTGCGATAGTTGTCGTAGGAGATGAGAATGGCGTGGTAGGTCAAGGATTAGGAAAGTCCAAAGAAGTTTCGGAAGCGATCGCTAAGGCAGTGGAAGACGCTAAGAAGAATTTGGTTCGTATTCCTCTTCAAGGCACCACGTTGCCTCACGAACAAAAAGGTAAATTCGGAGGCGCGAGAGTATATCTTCAGCCTGCATCTGAGGGTACTGGAGTAATTGCTGGTGGTGCTGTACGTGCGGTATTGGAAGCTGTAGGGGTTCATAATGTATTGTCAAAATCACAAGGTTCATCAAACCCTCACAATGTGGTAAAGGCTACTTTTGATGCGCTTTTGCAGTTGCGTAATGCAAAAACTATTGCCGCTCAGCGTGGTATATCTTTAGAGAAATTGTTTAAAGGATAATAAAAGGCTACAATAATGGCAAAAGTTAGAGTAACACAAATAAGAAGCAGTATCAAACGTCAAAAAAATCAAAAATTGACTTTGGAGGCACTAGGACTAAGAGGTATCGGAAAAGTAGTAGAACATGAAGCTACGCCCAACATCTTAGGTATGATTAATAAAGTAAAACACTTGGTTTCTGTTGAAGAAACCAACTAATATTTCAATGCACAGTTATGAACTTGAGTAATTTACAACCTGCAGAGGGTTCAATACAAAGAGAAGGGAAGCGCGTAGGTCGCGGTCAGGGTTCCGGTAAAGGCGGAACGGCTGCACGTGGACACAAAGGTGCGAAGTCGCGTTCGGGCTATTCTAAGAAGATAGGCTTCGAGGGTGGTCAGATGCCTTTGCAAAGACGCGTACCAAAGTTTGGTTTCAAAAACATCAACCGTAAAGAATATGTAGGTATCAATGTAGGTCAATTGCAAGAATTGGTCGATGCTGGTCGTATTACAGAAACTGTTGATATAGAAACCTTGGTGCAATTACGCTTAGCCAAAAAGACTGATTTGGTCAAGATTTTAGGCGGTGGCGAGCTAAAGGCAAAATTAAAAATATCTGTTCATAAGTTTACTGCAACAGCCAAGAGTGCCGTAGAGGCCGCTGGTGGCGAAGCTGTGAATTTGTAATGTAGTACGTATTATTATGAAGTTTATTGAGAACCTTACCAACATTTGGAAAATAGATGAGTTAAGAAACCGGATAATTCTGACTCTGGGAATATTGTTAGTCTATCGTTTTGGAGCCCATGTGGTTCTTCCCGGAATTGATTCGGGGCAACTACACGCTTTGGCTACTCGTACAGAAGGAGGCGGATTATTGGATATTTTGAATGCCTTTACGGGAGGTGCTTTTGCAAATGCTTCGGTATTTGCTTTAGGTATCATGCCGTATATATCAGCATCGATCGTAGTACAATTGATGGGGATAGCAATACCTTATCTACAGAAATTGCAGAAAGAAGGCGAGAGTGGTAGAAGAAAGATTAATCAATATACTCGTTTTTTGACCATAGCCATCTGTATCGTGCAGGCTCCTGCATATCTATATGGATTAGGAGCTTTAGGCGTACCTGATAGCGCATTCTTGTTGGGAAAAGGTCTTACTTTCATAATTCCTGCGGTTATCATTTTGGTAACGGGGACTGTATTTGCCATGTGGCTTGGTGAGAAAATAACCGACAAAGGCATCGGCAACGGGATCTCATTGCTTATCATGGTAGGTATTATAGCAAGGTTCCCTCTGGCGGCGTTCAATGAAGGAGCTTCTCGCTTAGAGGCAAGTAACGGAGGTCTTCTTATGCTTATCATTGAGGGAGCTATTTGGTTACTTGTTATACTGGCATGTATCTATCTCACTATGGGAGTACGCCAGATAGCAGTACAATACGCTCGTAGAACGGCTGGTGGAGCATTGGAAAAAAATGTATTTGGGGCACGTCAATATATTCCATTGAAGCTCAATGCTTCCGGAGTAATGCCTATCATCTTTGCGCAAGCTTTGATGTTTATACCAGCTGCAGTAGCAGGATTGTCTAAATCTGAAACTGCAATAAGCGTACAGGCGGCGTTCTCAGATATTTTTGGATTGTGGTACAACTTATTGTTTGCATTTTTGATAATACTTTTTACGTATTTCTATACAGCAATTACTGTACCTACCAACAAAATGGCGGATGATTTGAAGCGTAGCGGAGGATTTATTCCGGGGATACGCCCAGGGAAAGAAACGGGAGATTATCTTGACAAAATAATGTCATTGGTAACATTACCGGGATCGTTATTCCTTACGTTGATAGCAGTATTTCCTGCCATTTTAGTCAAGATTATTAGTATGCAGTCTAATTGGGCATTGTTCTACGGAGGTACATCACTACTCATTATGGTAGGTGTAGCGATTGATACAATGCAGCAGATAAATTCATACTTGCTGAACCGCCACTATGACGGACTGATGAAAACAGGCAAAAACAGAAAAACAGTTACACATTAATAACAAATATGGCAAAGCAATCAGCAATTGAACAAGACGGGACTATTGTCGAAGCATTATCGAACGCCATGTTTCGGGTAGAGCTTGACAACGGACACGTCGTGATAGCACACATATCTGGAAAAATGCGGATGCACTACATCAAGTTGCTTCCGGGCGATAAAGTAAAGCTCGAAATGAGTCCTTATGACCTGACCAAAGCAAGGATTACTTACCGTTACTAACCGTATCGGGGAAGAGAATGATAATTTTTTGGTGTCAGTTTCGTATAGTTTCAAAATAAATATGTAGTTTTGCAAATTCCATAGCGAAATAATAACAATAAAATGAAAGTTAGAGCATCAATTAAAAAAAGAAGTCCCGAGTGCATTATTGTGCGACGTAAGGGGAGATTGTACGTAATTAACAAGAAGAATCCTAAATTCAAACAAAGACAAGGATAAATTATGGCAAGAATTGCAGGTATTGATTTACCAAAAAATAAAAGAGGAGTCATCGGATTGACTTACATTTTTGGTATCGGAAAAAGTAGAGCTAAAGAAATATTGGAAAGAGCTCAAGTAAATGAAGATAAAAAAGTAAACGAATGGTCAGATGATGAGATTTCGAACATTCGTGAGGCAGTAGCTTCATTTAAAATAGAAGGTGAATTGCGTTCGGAAATCCAGTTGAACATCAAGCGTTTGATGGATATTGGATGCTACAGAGGTATCCGCCACAGAAACGGATTGCCATTACGCGGACAAAGAACCAAAAATAATTCTCGTACAAGAAAAGGTAAAAGAAAAACTGTTGCTAATAAGAAAAAAGCAACTAAATAATAAGTAGTATGGCAAAATCAAATGCGAAAGTTTCTAAAAAGAGAAAAGTAATCATCGAATCAGTAGGTGAGGCTCATGTGTCAGCTACGTTCAACAATATTATTATTTCTCTCACGAATAAAAAAGGAGACGTCATCTCATGGTCATCCGCCGGTAAGATGGGCTTCAGAGGTTCTAAGAAAAACACACCTTACGCAGCACAAGTAGCTGCCGAAGACGCTTCAAAAGTAGCCCTGGATGCTGGGTTGAAAAAAGTAAAAGTGTACGTAAAAGGACCAGGTAACGGGCGTGAGTCGGCTATCAGAACCATCCACAATGCCGGTATCGAAGTTACTGAAATCATTGATGTAACTCCACTTCCCCACAACGGGTGTCGTCCTCCAAAACGTCGTAGAGTATAAGCAACAATCAGTTCAATCAACGCAGGAAGGTAGATGATTATCGAAGGAATGCCTTAATTCATAATCCCTTCCGCAATTTTTTAAATATTAAAAATGGCAAGATATATAGGTCCAAAAACTAAAATAGCCCGTAAATTTGGCGAGGCTATTTTCGGAGAAGACAGGTCTTTCGAAAAGAAAAACTACCCTCCGGGGCAACACGGTGTAAACCGCCGTAGAGCTAAAAAATCAGAATACGCTATCCAGTTGATGGAAAAGCAAAAAGCAAAGTATACATACGGAATTCTTGAAAAACAATTCCGCAACTTGTATGAAAAAGCAAAAAGAAGTAAAAACGTAACGGGTGAGGTACTTTTGCAATTGTGCGAATCACGTTTGGACAATGTAGTGTACCGTATGGGTATTTCTCCTTCACGTAGCGGAGCCCGCCAATTGGTGTCGCACCGCCACATTACTGTAAATGGTAATATCGTGAACATTCCGTCTTACACGCTCAGACCGGGGGATGTAGTAGGAGTTCGTGAAAAATCAAAATCACTTTTGGTTATCGAAAATGCATTGGCAGCCAACAGTACCGTTTACGAATGGATTACATGGAATACTGAAAAACTTGAAGGAACTTTCGTAACCGTGCCACAACGTCTTCAGATCCCTGAAAACATCAAAGAACAGTTAATCGTAGAGTTGTACTCTAAATAATAAATAAAAGACAGCAGTCAAATTATGGCATTATTCAACTTTCAAAAACCCGATAAAGTTATAATGATTGATTCATCCGATTTCGAAGGACGATTTGAATTTCGTCCTTTGGAACCCGGCTATGGATTAACAGTTGGTAACGCACTTCGCCGCGTGTTGCTTTCTTCTCTCGAAGGATTTGCCATCACATCGGTGAAAATCGATAAAGTAGAACACGAATTTTCTACGATATCTGGTGTGGTAGAAGATGTTACCGAAATCATTCTCAACTTGAAGCAAGTACGTTTTAAGCGACAAGTAAATGATTTGGAAAACGAAACAGCTACCATATCCGTTTCAGGAAAAAAACAATTGACTGCCGGTGATTTTCAGAAATATGTATCAGGTTTTCAAATATTAAACCCTGACTTGGTAATCTGTAATATGGAATCTTCGGTGAGTTTCAATATGGAAATCACTATCGAAAAAGGTAGAGGATACGTATCGGCCGAAGAAAATGCAAATCCGAATGCGGCACTTGGTGTTATCGCTACAGATGCCATTTTTACACCTATCAAGAATGTAAAATATACCATTGAAAATTACCGTGTCGAACAGAAAACCGATTACGAAAAGTTAGTTTTTGAAATCAAAACGGATGGCTCGATTCATCCGAAGGAAGCCTTGACAGAAGCTGCTAAAACATTGATACACCATTTCATGCTGTTTTCAGATGAACGCATCACTTTAGAAGCAGACGAAATAGCTCAAACCGAAACCTATGACGAAGAGTCGTTGCATATGCGTCAATTACTCAAAACCAAATTGGTAGATATGGATTTGTCGGTGAGAGCGCTTAACTGCCTCAAAGCAGCTGAAGTGGATACTTTGGGCGATTTGGTATCGTTCAATAAAGCAGATTTGATGAAGTTCCGGAATTTTGGAAAAAAATCGCTTACGGAATTGGATGAATTGGTAGCCAACAAAAATTTGACTTTCGGAATGGATTTGGCAAAATACCGATTAGATAAGGATTAACCCGCTTTTTGCGTTATTTAACTTAGGAAAAAATGAGACACGGAAATAAAATAAACAATTTGGGTCGTAAGACAGCCCACAGAAAATCAATGCTTGCCAACATGGCTTGCTCATTGATTGAACATAAGAGAATCAATACCACTTTGGCAAAAGCGAAAGCTCTCAAAATATTCGTTGAGCCATTGGTAACAAAGTCAAAAGAAGATACAACTCACAACCGCCGTATCGTATTCAGCAGATTGCGAAGCAAGGAAGCGGTAACGGAACTTTTCAGGGATGTGGCAGCCAAAGTAGGCGACCGTCCGGGCGGTTACACGCGTATTATCAAACTCGGACACCGTCTTGGCGATAACGCTGAAATGGCTTTGATTGAGTTAGTGGATTATAATACCACGTACAATGCAGAAAAAGCTACTAAGAAGAAGTCAACTCGTCGTGGTAGAAAAAAGGCTGAAAAAGCAGAAACCGAAACTAACGAATAGTTTGGCACATGTCGTTATGGAAATATTAAAGGATAAATCTTATAAAGGTTTATCCTTTTTTTGTAACTTTACCCCACGTTTTACGTACATGTTTTGACAAGCAGGCAACTCTGTATTGGTAAAATGAATAATACTAACCAAATGTAATCACTTAATAATGAAATATCAAGAAAAGAAAAGAGCTGTAATTCTTCTGGCGGACGGTACGGCTTTCTACGGCAAAAGCATCGGTATTGAAGGCACGGTGTATGGCGAAGTTTGTTTTAACACCGGAATGACGGGCTACCAAGAGATTTTTACCGACCCGTCGTATTTCGGGCAGATAATGGTTACTGCCAATGCCCATATCGGGAATTATGGCGTAATGGCTGATGAAGAAGAATCGGACGGAGTGAAGATTGCCGGGTTGGTATGCCGTAATTTCAGTTTTGATTATTCGAGAGCGGGGGCTTCTTCGCTTGAAGATTTTTTGGCAAAAGCGAGTTTGGTAACGATTTGCGATGTGGACACACGGGCTTTAGTGGCTCACATCCGTGATAACGGTTCGATGAATGCGGTTATTTCCACCGAAATTACCGATTTGGATAAATTGGCACAGCAACTAACGAAAATCCCTGATATGAAAGGGCTTGAGCTGGCTTCAAAAGTGTCGGTAAAAGAACCGTATTTTTATGGAAATGAAAATGCCAAATACCGTGTGGCAGCGTTGGATTTGGGAATTAAAAAGAACATTCTCCGTAATATGGCGAAGAGAGATATGTACGTGAAAGTGTTTCCGCATACGGCAACGCTGGCGGAAATGAAAGCGTGGAATCCCGCCGGTTATTTTCTTTCCAACGGACCGGGCGACCCCGAACCGCTCACGGAAGTCATCGCTCTGGCGAAAGAAATCATTGCTGAAAATCTGCCACTTTTTGGGATTTGTTTAGGACACCAGATTATCGCTTTGGCGAACGGCATTCCTACCTATAAAATGCACAACGGACATCGTGGCATCAATCACCCCGTGAAAAACCTGCTGACTGGCAAAGGCGAAATCACTTCGCAAAATCACGGTTTTGCAGTGGATAGAACCCAAGCGGAAGCCAATCCAAATGTGGTAATCACGCATACGCACCTGAACGATGACACGGTAATGGGCTTGCGTATCAAAGACAAAAACTGTTTCAGCGTGCAGTACCACCCCGAAGCAGGCCCGGGACCCAACGATGCGACCTATCTTTTTGACCAGTTTAAAGAGATGATGGAAGGGTGATTTTAGCAAAAGGATAGAGATATAACATTTTCATTGCTAAATAGTTATAATTAGAATGGTACATCTCAATAGAAATTAAATATCAAAATGTTATGCTTAAAAAGTAGCATAAAATGAATTTAACGTTCACTACAAATTTAGCTCACGGATATACGAGTAATTTGCAAATTGCAAGACTTCTAACAGAGGATTGGGTTTTGAATAATTCGTATTGTCCAAGTTGCGGTGAAATCCCACTCAATGAATTTGAGAACCATCGCCCTGTGGCTGATTTTTATTGCAGAAAATGTAGCGAAGAATTTGAATTGAAAAGTAAAAACGGTACACTTTCAAATACGATTACAGACGGTGCTTATTCAACAATGATTGGACGGATTAATTCAGAAAACAATCCGAATTTCTTCTTTTGACTTATACGAAAAATTGGAAAGCCAATAAATTTTTAATTATTCCAAAACAATTTTTTACAAGCGAAATCATTATCAAAAGACCACCATCAGCAGAAACGGCAAGAAGAGCCGGCTGGGCGGGTTGTAATATTGATATTTCAAAAGTAGCTGATGCAGGGAGGATATTTTTAGTGAAAAATGCTAACATTATCAACCTAAAAATTGTAAAGGAAAACTTCAATAAAACGTTATTTTTAAGGTCGAAAAGTAAGGACACAAAAGGTTGGATTTTAGATGTTATGGTTTGCGTTGGTTTGATAAATAAAGAAACTTTTACGCTTGATGAAGTTTACAAACTTGAAGAAAAATTGAAATTGAAATATCCCAAAAACAATTTTATAAAAGATAAAATACGACAACAATTACAAGTTTTACGAGATGAAGGGTTAATTGAGTTTGTAAGTCGGGGAAATTATAAAAAAAGTGAATTATGAAAACATTTAAAATTGAAATTCAGGAGTTTTTATCAAAAATAGTTGAAATTGAAGCGAAAAATATTGATGAGGCAATTTCAAAAGTAAAAGAAATGTATCGAAACGAAGAAATTGTTTTGGATAGTGGGGATTATGTAACGAATGAATTTGAAGAATATTCGGAATAAACTTTTACCTCAATTTGAACATAAGTTCGATATGGTTTTCGCAGGCCATCATCAAAGAATAAACGGATTTAATGACACGAAAGAATTTAAAATATTTTTAACAGAGGAGCCAAGTGCTGATTATAAGGCAGAAATACGTTTTGATTTGACAGATTAATTAAAAAAATAACCATATAATAAAGATAGTTTCATCGGAAATTAGTAAATTTGTGCGGTTTTAAAAAAGGAATTAATATAACAAAATTTAAAAGATATGAGTATTATTGTAGGCGTGCACGCACGTCAGATTTTAGATTCAAGAGGAAATCCTACCGTAGAAGTAGATGTGTACACCGAAAACGGTGCAATGGGTAGAGCGGCAGTTCCTTCGGGAGCTTCGACAGGCGAACACGAAGCCGTTGAACTTCGCGACGGCGGCAAAGCCTATATGGGGCGTGGCGTTACCAAAGCGGTAGCGAATGTGAACGAAATCATCGCGGAGGAAATCATCGGGATGGACGTTTTCGAGCAAAACCTTATCGACCGTTTGATGATTGAACTCGACGGAACGCCCAACAAATCAAAACTCGGTGCGAACGCCATTCTCGGAGTGTCGTTAGCCGTTGCCAAAGCGGCTGCCGAAGAACTCGGATTGCCTTTGTACCGTTACGTTGGTGGCGTGAGTGCCCACACCTTGCCTGTGCCGATGATGAACATCATCAACGGCGGTTCGCATTCCGATGCCCCAATCGCTTTCCAAGAATTTATGATTATGCCTGTGAAAGCCGAAAGTTTCTCGCAAGCAATCCAAATGGGTGCGGAAGTATTCCACAACCTCAAAAAAGTACTGCACGACAGAGGGTTAAGTACTGCCGTAGGCGATGAGGGAGGATTTGCTCCAACGTTTGAAGGTACGGAAGATGCCATCGACTCTATCAAAAAAGCCGTAGAAAATGCAGGTTACAAATGGGGTGAAGAAATCAAAATCGCTCTTGACTGTGCTTCATCAGAATTTTACAAAGACGGCAAATACGATTACTCGAAATTTGAAGGAGCTACCGGAAAAGTACGCACTGCCAAAGAACAAGTGGATTATTTGGCTGAATTAGTAGAGAAATATCCTATTATTTCTATCGAAGACGGAATGGATGAAAACGACTGGGAAGGCTGGAAATTGCTTACCGAGCGTATCGGGCACAAAGTGCAACTCGTGGGCGATGACCTTTTCGTAACCAACGTTTCTATCCTTGAAAGAGGAATTGAAAAAGGTGTTGCTAACTCAATCCTCATCAAAGTAAACCAAATCGGAACGCTTTCGGAAACGATTGCCGCTGTGGAAATGGCACACCGTGCCGGCTACACTTCGGTAATGTCGCACCGCTCGGGCGAAACGGAAGACAATACCATCGCTGACCTTGCTGTAGCTCTTAACACAGGTCAAATCAAAACTGGTTCGGCTTCGCGTTCTGACCGTATGGCAAAATACAACCAACTTATCCGCATCGAAGAAGAATTGGGTGTTGTAGCGTATTTTCCACAAGAAAAAGCGTTCAAAGTGAAATTTTAATCTGTTTGACGGGATTGCCGTTGAATGATTTTCATAAAAAACCTTGTCGGAAATAACTTTCGACAAGGTTATTTTTGTTTTGAAAAGAGACTGTCTGCGTTGATTAGTTTATGAAATTACCAACGGATAATGGCACTTCCCCAAGTAAAACCACTCCCGAAAGCCGCCAAGACGACCAAGTCCCCCGATTTGATTTTTCCAGCATCAAAGGCTTCCGTTAAGGCAATTGGAATAGAAGCAGCGGTGGTATTGCCATATCGCATAATGTTGTTAAATACCTGATTGTTATTTAATTGTAATTTATGTTGGATGAATTGCGAAATACGAAGATTGGCTTGGTGCGGTATCAGCATATCAATATCGGCAATGCTTAGGTCATTCGCTTGTAAGCCTTCTTCGATGACCTCATGAAAACGTACGACAGCATGTTTGAAAACGTATTGACCATTCATATACGGGAAATAACTTACATCTTCGGGGTCATTATCAGCAAGAATATCTGTAACCCAACGCTTGCCCATACCCGGAGCGATGAGTGCAAGTTCTTCAGCATGAGCTCCTTCGCTGTGTAAGTGAGTGGAGAGAATGCCGCTTCCGCCATTTTCACTGCGAGATACGATAGCAGCACCCGCACCATCTCCAAAGATAACCGACACACCTCGTCCGCGAGTGGTCATATCCAATCCGGGAGAGTGCGTTTCCGACCCGATGACCAATATATTTTTGTACATACCTGTTTTAATGTATTGGTCGGCAATCGAAAGTGCATAAACGAAACCCGAACATTGGTTGCGGACATCCAAAGCACCAACTGTACCGATACCCAAATCACGTTGCACCAGCACGCCCGGCCCCGGGAAATAATAATCAGGACTCAATGTCGCAAAAATGATAAAATCAATGTCATTCTTGTCAATACCTGCATTTTCGATAGCCTTCAAAGAAGCTTTTGTCCCCATGCCGGCAGTAGTGTCTTCCCCTTTAACAACGTGTCTGCGTTCCTGTATCCCGGTGCGTTCTTGTATCCAAGCATCGCTGGTGTCCATTATTTTTGACAAATCATCATTAGTAACGGTATTTGCAGGGACATAATATCCCAATCCTTTAATTTTTGAGCGGTACATATAGTATAATAGTATTGATGTGAAACATAATTTATTTGCAAAAATATAAAAATAAGTGTCATTTTGTAATGAAAATCACATTTAAGAATGCAAGGCATGAAACAGAAAAATATTTTTAAAAGAAAATAAATGCATAAACATCTGATTTAAAGTATTTTACAAGTATGTAAGTGGCAATGATTACTTTTTGTAGACAAGATGTTTTCAAAAATGTAAATCGGATTTTTGTAAAAATTAAAATTATAATCGTACATTTGCACTTCCAAAAAATGAAACATGAGTTTGCAGTCAAAAATAATGGAAGCACTAAAGGTAGCGATGAAAGCCAAAGACACTGTAGCTTTGGAGTCATTACGGGCTATCAAGTCCGCCATACTGTTGGCAAAAACAGAGGCGGGGGCGGCAGAAGAGTTGTCTGAAGCCGACGAGATGAAATTATTGCAAAAGTTAGTAAAACAACGCAAAGACAGCGCGGCTTTGTATACAGAACAGGGGCGTGATGATTTGGCATCCCCCGAATTAGCACAAGCTGCAGTGATAGAGCAGTTCCTCCCGGCACAATTGTCAGAGAGCGAAGTTACTACCGAAATTACAGCTATCGTAGCGGAAATAGGAGCTTCAGGGATGAAAGACATGGGTAAAGTAATGGGTATTGCAACACAACGACTTGCAGGACGTGCCGAAGGAAAATTAATTTCGGCTGTTGTCAGGAAAATAATATCATAAATTGCTTCAAGCGATTTGATAGGCCACATAGTTCAACTGGATAGAATATCAGATTTCGGCTCTGAGGGTTGGGGGTTCGAATCCTCCTGTGGTCACAGAATAAAGAATAACTTACTGTTGTACAGTGAGTTATTTTTTTAAAATAGTTATATGAAATAAGCTTTTCAGGAAGGTATTTTCACCATTGTACGTTCACCATGCCTGCCTTACGGCGGATGTCTTAGCTAAAAAATCGAGTGGAAAGGCTTTCGTAAGTTTATGGAGAATAATAAAATTATTGTGAGTATGAAGTTGTTTAAAAGAAATCCATTCGGGCATATATTGTGGGTCAAACGTTGGTTAATACGGGTTTTTGGAATAATTACGCACAATCGTTACCGAGGTTTTAACGAACTGAAAATCGAAGGTTCGGACATCATCCGGAGTCTTCCCGACACCAATGTGCTTTTCATCTCGAATCACCAGACGTATTTTGCAGATGTGGTCGCTATGTTTCATGTGTTTAATGCCAGCCTCAAAGGGCGAATTGATACCATAAAAAATATCGGTTATTTGTGGAATCCGAAGCTCAATATATATTATGTAGCGGCTGCCGAAACCATGAAATCGGGTTGGTTGCCCAAAATAATGGCGTATGGCGGCTCGATAAGCGTAGATAGAACGTGGCGAGAAAAAGGAAAAGCCATAGAACGGGAAGTGAAGATGGCGGACGTAGATAATATAGGTGTAGCGCTGAACGACGGCTGGGTCATTACTTTTCCGCAAGGCACCACCACGCCTTGGAAGCCTATCCGCAAAGGAACGGCACACCTTATTAAGCAATACAAACCTGTGGTAGTCCCTATTGTCATTGATGGATTCCGGCGCTCGTTTGATAAAAAAGGATTGAATATCAAGAAAAAAGGAATTTTGCAGTCGATGATAATCAAAGAACCATTGGTGATTGATTATGAAAATGATTCTATTGATACGATAGTTGAGCAAATACAAATGGCGATTGAGCAGCACCCTTCTTTTCTTAAAGTGATGTCGCAAGAAGACATTAAGGAGTTGGAGGCACTCAACGAACTACGGCGATATAGTGCCGATAAGATAGCCAAAGAGAAAAAGAAAGCCGCCAAAAAAGCTGAAAAGCAAAAGAAAAAAGAGGCTAAGGAAGCGGAAGGAACTTCGGTAGTAGAAGAAAAAAACGATGAAAACAAAAAAAAGTAAAAAAAAGTTTTGTAAGATATTTTTTTTGTGTACATTTGCAGTCCGTTAGAAATAGCGGGCAAAATTCTATTGCTTTTTAGCGAAAAGTAATTTTTTTTGGAGGAAAGTTCCTATACATATTGATTCATCGGGGAGATACTCAAGCGGCCAACGAGGACAGACTGTAAATCTGTTGGTTTTCACCTTCGCAGGTTCGAATCCTGCTCTCCCCACACCATTGATTTTGGTAGAATACTCATTTAGATATATTTTGTTATCTGGTGATTATGAAGCAATTAAAATCAAAAACTGCGGGAGTAGCTCAGTTGGTAGAGCGTCAGCCTTCCAAGCTGAATGTCGCGAGTTCGAACCTCGTCTCCCGCTCTAACGATTATAAGCCGGTGTAGCTCAGGGGTAGAGCGCTTCCTTGGTAAGGAAGAGGTCACGAGTTCAAATCTCGTCATTGGCTCTTATTTGTTAGTACACACATTAAACACTAATTTATATAACTAAGATTTTTAAAATTTATTAAACATGGCAAAGGAAACTTTTGATCGTTCCAAACCACACTTGAACATTGGTACTATTGGACACGTTGACCACGGTAAAACTACCTTGACCGCAGCTATTACGGAAGTATTGGCTAATAAAGGTCTTTCTGAAAAAAGAAGCTTCGATTCAATCGACAACGCTCCTGAAGAAAAAGAGCGTGGTATCACTATCAACACTTCACACGTTGAGTATCAGACGGCTACACGCCACTACGCACACGTTGACTGTCCTGGTCACGCGGATTACGTTAAAAACATGATTACAGGTGCCGCTCAGATGGACGGTGCTATCTTGGTAGTTGCTGCTACCGATGGTCCGATGCCACAAACTCGTGAGCACATCCTTTTAGGACGTCAGGTTGGTATTCCACGTATCGTTGTTTTCATGAACAAAGTAGATATGGTAGACGACCCGGAACTTTTGGAACTCGTAGAAATGGAAATGCGCGACTTGTTGAGCTCTTACCAATATGATGGAGACAACGGGCCTATCATCCAAGGTTCAGCTCTTGGTGCCTTGAACGGCGAGCCAAAATGGGTTGACACTGTTATGGAGCTTATGGATGCTGTTGACAGCTGGATCGAGCTTCCTGAGCGTGATATCGACAAGCCTTTCTTGATGCCTATCGAAGACGTATTTACAATCACTGGTCGTGGTACTGTTGCTACAGGGCGTATCGAAACAGGAGTTGCAAAAACAGGAGAAGGTGTTGAAATCATCGGTATGGGTGAGAAAAAATTGACTTCTACGATCACAGGAGTTGAGATGTTCCGTAAAATCCTTGACAGAGGTGAAGCCGGTGATAACGTAGGTTTATTGCTTCGCGGTATCGACAAAACTGACATCAAGCGTGGTATGGTAATCTGTAAACCAGGTTCTGTAACGCCTCACCAAAAATTCAAAGCTGAAGTTTATATCTTGAGCAAAGAAGAAGGTGGACGTCACACACCTTTCCACAACAACTACCGTCCTCAGTTCTACGTTCGTACAACTGACGTAACAGGTACTATTACGCTTCCTGAAGGAGTAGAAATGGTTATGCCTGGGGATAACGTAACTATTACTGTTGATTTGCTTTCGCCTATCGCGATGAATGTAGGTCTTCGTTTCGCTATCCGCGAAGGCGGACGTACCGTTGGTGCAGGTCAGGTAACTGAAATTCTCGACTAATTTATAGTTAGAATAAAATAAATATAAAAGAAGTTTTGGGTAAACTCAAAACTTCTTTTTGAAAAACGGGTGTAGTTCAAGGGTAGAATAGCGGTCTCCAAAACCGTTGATGGGAGTTCGAATCTCTCCACCCGTGCTAAAAAAAATAGGTAATGATAGATTATATAAAAGAATCATACGAAGAATTAAAGAACCATGTAACTTGGCCAACTTGGGCAGAAGCACAGCGACTGATGCTTGTGGTGGCGTTGTTCTCTATTCTTTTTTCTATTTTAATTTTCGCTATTGATTCTGCTTTCGAATATCTTATCGGAAAGTATTTTGAATTCATGCAATAAAAACCATATACAATGTCGGTAGTAATAGAAAAAAAGTGGTATGTGGTAAGAGCTGTCAGCGGACAGGAGAACAAAGTGAAAAACTATATAGAAAATGAGATTTCACGTTTGGGATACGCTGACTATGTGGATGAAGTACTAGTACCTACCGAAAAGGTAGTCCAAGTGCGTAACGGTAAGAAAATCAATAAAGAACGAGTATACTTCCCCGGATATGTGATGGTAAAAGCTAATCTCGGGGGCGAGGTAAGCCATATTATTAAATCAATACCGGGAGTTATTGGATTTTTGGGGGAAACTAAAGGAGGAGACCCAGTGCCTTTGCGTAAATCGGAGGTAAACCGTATGCTTGGAAAAGTAGATGAGCTTTCAGAAAAAGAAGATGCAGTAGCAATTCCTTTTACATTAGGGGAGACTGTAAAAGTGGTCGATGGACCATTCAACGGGTTTAATGGTACTATTGAAAAAGTGAATGAGGAAAAACGCAAGTTGGAAGTGATGGTCAAAATATTTGGTCGTCGTACACCGCTTGAGTTGAGCTACATGCAAGTCGAAAAAGTTTAGTAAATTAAAGTGTAGCTTCCGTTTTACACTTAGTCTATAATTAATTATACACAATGGCAAAAGAAGTAAGTAAAGTAGTAAAACTACAAGTTAGGGGAGGTCAAGCGAATCCGTCGCCACCGGTTGGACCCGCTTTAGGTGCTGCCGGTGTTAACATCATGGAATTTTGCAAGCAGTTTAATGCACGTACGCAAGACAAGCAAGGCAAAGTCGTTCCTGTAGTTATCACCGTCTACAAAGACAAATCATTCGAATTTGTTGTCAAAACAGCACCTGCGGCAGTTCAACTTATGGAAGCAGCCAAGATTAAAGGAGGATCAGGTCAACCTAACCGAAAAAAAGTAGCAAGCATTACTTGGGAACAAGTAAAGGCAATTGCTGAAGACAAAATGCAGGATTTGAATGCATTTACTATCGAGTCGGCTATGAGCATGGTAGCTGGTACAGCACGCTCGATGGGTATTACGGTAACAGGTGATAAACCTTTTTAATCTGAAAGAAAATGGCAAAATTGACAAAGAAACACAAAGAAGCTTTAGGTAAGGTCGATTACAACAAATTGTATTCAATCAGCGAAGCTTCTGAACTATTAAAAGAAATTACCTACACTAAATTTGACGCTTCGGTAGATATCGCAGTTCGCTTGGGAGTTGACCCTCGTAAAGCTAATCAAATGGTAAGAGGCGTTGTAACACTTCCGCATGGTACAGGGAAAGACGTCAGAGTTTTGGCTTTGGTAACACCTGATAAAGAAGCAGAAGCTAAAGAAGCAGGAGCTGATTATGTAGGATTGGATGAGTATCTTCAGAAAATTAAAGACGGCTGGACAGACGTGGACGTTATCGTAACAATGCCAAGCGTGATGGGAAAACTCGGTCCATTAGGGCGAATATTAGGGCCTCGTGGTTTGATGCCTAATCCCAAAACAGGTACGGTTACTATGGAGGTCGGAAAGGCAGTGCAAGAGGTAAAGGCTGGTAAAATTGATTTCCGTGTTGACAAAACAGGTATTGTTCATGCAGGAATCGGCAAAGTATCTTTCTCTGCAGATAAGATCGTTGACAACGCTCAAGAGTTGTTGCAAACGTTGATTAAATTGAAACCTACTGCCGCTAAAGGAACGTATGTGAAATCAATTTATTTATCAACTACCATGAGTCCAAGTGTTCCAGTGGATCCAAAAGCAGTTTAATTTGTAGTTAAAAGGAAAAGACATGACTAGAGAAGAAAAATCATTAGTAATAGAGAATTTAACTGCACAGTTAGCTGAGAATAACGTTATTTATGTAACGGATCTAACTGGTTTGAATGCCGAATCGACAAGCAATCTCCGTAGAGCTTGCTTTAAGGCTAATATCAAATTGGCAGTAGTAAAAAATTCCTTGCTTGTTAAAGCAATGGAAGCTTCAGAAAAAGAATTTGGTGATTTGCCAAAAGTACTCAAAGGGAATACATCTATCATGTACGCCGAAGTAGGAAATGCACCCGCAAAGCTCATCAAAGAATTTCGTAAAAAATCAGACAAGCCAATCCTAAAAGGTGCTTTCATTGAAGAAGCGATCTTTATTGGAGACAGCCAGCTTGAGACACTTTCTTCAATCAAATCGAAAGAAGAGCTTGTTGGAGACATCATCGGATTGTTACAATCGCCTGCTAAAAATGTTGTTTCAGCTCTTAAATCAGGAGGTGGAAAATTGGCGGGTATCCTTAAAACATTGTCTGAAAAATAATTATCAGAACGCACTTATTTAATTTATATTCAAACTTTTTAAAAAAACGATAGAAAAATGGCAGATTTAAAAAAATTCGCAGAAGACTTAGTAAACTTGACAGTTAAAGAAGTAAACGAACTTGCTCAAATATTAAAAGAAGAATACGGTATCGAGCCTGCTGCTGCGGCTGTAGCGGTAGCTGGTGTAGCTGGTGGTGGTGACGCTGCTGCTGCCGAAGAGAAAACGGAATTCGACGTAGTATTGAAATCAGCAGGAGCTTCTAAATTGGCAGTTGTGAAATTGGTAAAAGAATTGACTGGTCTTGGTCTTAAAGAAGCAAAAGAAATCGTTGACGGAGCTCCTTCTAACTTGAAAGAGGGTGTTTCTAAAGACGAAGCTGAAGGTCTTAAAAAGGCTTTGGAAGAAGCAGGAGCTGAAGTAGAGCTTAAATAAGCCCGCTAAGCTTTTCATATAAGGTTTAGGTCTTTTCCTATGAGGGATAGGCCTAAACCATTTTGCGTATACAATTGTATCGTATCCTCAATTTAATTTTTTACATTAAAAAAATCCATTGATGTCAACAACTCAAACTGCAAGAATCAATTTTGCCTCAGTGAAGCATACGCCGGATTATCCCGACTTTTTGGATATCCAAGTCAAATCGTTTCAAGATTTTTTCCAATTGGAAACAAAATCTGAAGAAAGAGGCAATGAAGGTTTATACAATACTTTTAAGGAAAATTTCCCTATAACAGATACCCGCAATCAGTTTGTTCTTGAGTTTTTGGACTATTTTATTGACCCGCCAAGATATTCAATACAAGAGTGTATTGAGCGTGGGTTGACATATAGTGTTCCGCTCAAAGCAAGACTAAAATTATATTGTACAGACCCTGAACATGAAGATTTTGAAACCATCGTTCAGGATGTATACTTGGGTACTATTCCATATATGACTTCCAGTGGTACATTCGTAATCAATGGTGCTGAACGCGTTATCGTTTCTCAATTACATCGTTCGCCGGGTGTATTTTTCGGACAGTCTTTCCATGCGAACGGTACTAAACTTTATTCGGCAAGAATTATCCCTTTCAAAGGTTCGTGGATAGAATTTGCTACCGACATCAACAATGTGATGTATGCGTACATCGACCGTAAGAAAAAACTTCCTGTTACCACACTTTTCCGTGCTATCGGTTTTGAGCGGGATAAAGATATTTTGGAAATATTTGACCTTGCTGAAGAAATAAAAGTTTCTAAAACAGGACTTAAAAAATATCTCGGGCGCCGTTTGGCAGCACGTGTTCTTAATACGTGGCACGAGGATTTTGTAGATGAAGACACCGGAGAAGTTGTATCTATCGAGCGGAATGAGATCATCCTCGACCGCGATACAATTCTTGATAAAGATAATATAGAAGAAATCGTTGAAGCTGACGTAAAAGCAATCCTTCTTCATAAAGAAGATAACCTAACCGCAGACTACACGATTATTCACAATACATTGCAGAAAGACCCCACCAACTCTGAGAAAGAGGCGGTAGAACACATATACAGACAGTTGCGTAATGCCGAACCACCTGATGAGGAAACGGCAAGAGGTATTATCGACAAACTGTTTTTCTCTGACCAACGTTATAATTTGGGCGATGTAGGACGTTACCGAATGAATAAAAAACTTGGATTGGACATCTCGAATGACAAACAAGTTTTAACAAAAGAAGACATCATTACGATTGTAAAATATCTCATCGAGCTTATCAATTCAAAAGCAGAGATTGATGATATCGACCACTTGTCCAACCGGCGTGTACGTACGGTAGGGGAGCAGCTGTCATCACAATTCGGGGTGGGACTTTCGCGTATGGCACGTACTATCCGTGAGCGTATGAATGTCCGTGATAATGAGGTGTTTACACCTATTGATTTGATTAATGCAAAAACGCTTTCATCGGTCATCAATTCGTTTTTTGGCACAAACCAGCTTTCGCAATTTATGGACCAAACCAATCCGTTGGCAGAAATCACGCACAAACGTCGCTTATCGGCTCTCGGGCCGGGAGGTTTGTCACGTGAACGTGCCGGATTTGAGGTTCGTGACGTACACTATACGCACTATGGGCGTTTGTGTCCGATTGAAACCCCGGAAGGACCAAACATCGGTCTTATCTCATCACTTTCCGTATTTTCGAAAGTGAATAGCATGGGCTTTATCGAAACGCCGTATCGTAAGGTTGAAAACGGTAAAGTGCAATTGGATAGTATGACGTACCTCAGTGCTGAGGAAGAAGAAGGTATGATGATTGGTATGGCAAACATCAATATGGATGATAACGGAACTATCCTTGACGAACGTGTGGTTGTTAAAGAAGAAGGTGATTTCCCTGTGGTAGAGCCTAATCAAATCCAGTTTATTGACGTTGCTCCGAATCAGATAGCTTCGATTTCGGCTTCGTTGATCCCGTTTTTGGAACACGATGATGCGAACCGTGCGTTGATGGGTTCGAATATGATGCGTCAGGCAGTACCTTTGTTGCGTCCTGAGTCGCCTATCGTAGGCACAGGATTGGAACGCCGTGTGGCTTCTGACTCACGTGTTCTCATCAATGCTGAAGGCAATGGAACGGTAGATTATGTAGATGCCGACAAAATTATCATCACCTATGACCGCACTGAAGACGAACGCCTCGTAGGCTTTGATGAGGATGCAACAACATATGATCTTATAAAATTCCGTAAAACAAACCAAGGTACTTGTATCAACTTGAAACCTATCGTTCGTAAAGGCGATAGAGTATCCAAAGGGCAAGTGCTTTGCGAAGGGTATGCTACGCAACAAGGCGAATTGGCGCTCGGACGCAACATGAAAGTAGCGTTTATGCCATGGAAAGGATATAACTTTGAAGATGCAATTGTAATTTCGGAGCGCGTTGTCCGTGAAGATATTTTCACCTCGATACATATTGACGAATATACAATGGATGTTCGTGATACGAAACTGGGGGCTGAAGAATTGACAAACGATATTCCGAACGTTTCAGAGGAAGCTACCAAAGATTTGGACGAAATGGGTATGATTCGTATTGGTGCGGAAGTGAAGCCGGGCGACATTCTCATCGGGAAAATTACTCCGAAAGGAGAGTCTGACCCTACACCTGAAGAAAAACTTCTCAGAGCTATCTTTGGTGATAAAGCAGGCGATGTGAAAGATGCGTCCCTGAAAGCTTCGCCATCTCTTAATGGTGTGGTCATCGGTAAAAAATTGTTCTCAAGAGCTTTGAAAGACAAACGCAAACGAAGCAAAGATAAAGAGGAAATAACAGTATTGGAAGCCTCGTACACCGCTAAGTTTGAAGCTTTGAAAGATAAGTTGGTAGAAAAACTATTTACATTGGTCAATGGGAAAACAGCACAAGGCGTAGTCAATGACCTGGGGGAAGAAATCATCCCTAAAGGGAAAAAATACACTCTCAAAACGCTTAATGGTATTGAGGATTACGCTCACCTTATCTCAGGTGGCTGGACTGCCGATGAGCGTACCAATGCTTTGATTGACGATTTAATTCACAATTACAAAATCAAGCTCAATGACCTGCAAGGAGCTTTGCGTCGCGATAAATTTACGATTTCGGTAGGTGATGAACTTCCTGCAGGAATTATGAAATTGGCAAAAATATACATCGCTAAGAAACGTAAACTCAAAGTAGGAGATAAAATGGCAGGACGTCACGGTAACAAAGGTATCGTAGCACGTATCGTCCGGGATGAAGACATGCCATTCCTAGAAGACGGAACGCCTGTAGACATCGTACTCAACCCACTTGGGGTACCTTCGCGTATGAATATCGGGCAGATTTACGAAACGGTTCTCGGTTGGGCGGGACAAAAACTGGGCAAAAAATATGCAACGCCTATTTTTGACGGTGCTACGCTAGACCAAATCAACGAGCTTACAGACGAAGCAGGCATTCCGAGATTTGGACATACGTATCTTTTTGATGGTGGTACAGGCGAACGCTTCGACCAGCCGGCAACCGTCGGGGTTATCTATATGATTAAGCTCGGACACATGATTGACGATAAGATGCACGCCCGTTCGATAGGACCATACTCACTCATTACGCAACAGCCGCTCGGAGGTAAAGCTCAATTCGGAGGGCAGCGTTTCGGAGAGATGGAGGTGTGGGCACTTGAAGCGTATGGAGCATCCAGCACATTGCGTGAGATATTGACAGTCAAATCCGATGACGTTATCGGACGTGCCAAAACCTACGAAGCCATCGTAAAAGGCGAACCGATGCCAGAACCCGGATTGCCAGAATCGTTCAACGTATTGATGCACGAGCTAAAAGGTCTCGGTCTCGATATCCGTTTGGAAGAATAACGCATCTCTAACACCATAAAAACCGCAAGCTTCCACAGTTTGCGGTTTCCTAAAAAAACTTTATAGACCCATTATTATGGCAAAAGATAAAAATACTGTAGTATCAAAATTCAATAAAATTTCGATAGGGTTAGCTTCCCCCGAATCTATTCTTGCAACATCAAGAGGCGAGGTGCTCAAACCCGAAACTATCAACTACCGTACCCACAAACCCGAACGCGACGGATTGTTCTGCGAGCGTATTTTCGGACCTGTGAAAGATTATGAGTGTGCTTGCGGTAAGTACAAACGCATCCGTTACAAAGGCATCGTCTGCGACCGTTGCGGGGTGGAAGTAACCGAAAAAAAAGTGCGTCGTGATAGAGTAGGGCATATCAATTTGGTAGTGCCTATCGCTCATATATGGTATTTCCGTTCGTTACCCAACAAAATAGGATATTTGCTCGGATTACCTTCCAAAAAACTTGATATGATTATCTACTACGAGCGATACGTGGTGATACAAGCAGGTATTGCTAAAAACGTAGATGGCGAAGAGCTCAAAGCAATGGATTTTCTTACAGAAGAAGAATATTTAAATATCCTTGAATCATTACCTGTTGAAAATCAATATCTTGACGATGCCGATCCGAATAAATTTATCGCTAAGATGGGGGCGGAATGTTTGATGGAAATTTTACAACGTTTGGATTTGGACGAGTTGTCATACGAGCTTCGTCACAAAGCCAACAATGAAAGTTCAAAACAGCGTAAAACGGAAGCTCTCAAAAGACTTCAAGTCGTAGAGGCATTCCGCGAAGCGAAAAACAATAGAGAAAACAAACCCGAATGGATGATTCTGAAAGTAATCCCTGTGATTCCACCAGAATTGCGTCCGTTAGTACCGTTGGATGGTGGTCGTTTTGCTACTTCTGACCTTAATGATTTGTACCGTAGAGTTATTATCCGTAACAATCGCCTCAAGCGTTTGATGGAAATAAAAGCCCCTGAAGTCATCTTGCGTAACGAAAAACGTATGCTTCAGGAGTCAGTAGACTCGTTGTTTGACAATACCCGCAAATCGTCGGCTGTAAAGACAGAATCAAATCGTCCGCTCAAATCGCTTTCGGATTCCCTTAAAGGAAAACAAGGACGTTTCCGTCAGAACTTGCTCGGTAAACGGGTAGATTATTCGGCACGTTCGGTTATCGTCGTGGGACCCGAACTCAAACTATTTGAGTGCGGACTTCCCAAGAATATGGCTGCCGAGCTTTACAAACCGTTCGTTATCCGTAAGTTGATAGAAAGAGGTATTGTAAAAACGGTAAAATCGGCTAAGAAAATTATTGATAAAAAAGAACCTGTAGTTTGGGATATTCTTGATAACGTCATCAAAGGACACCCTGTACTGCTCAACCGTGCCCCTACGTTGCACCGCTTGGGTATTCAGGCGTTCCAGCCGAAGCTCATCGAGGGTAAAGCGATACAGTTGCACCCGCTCGTGTGTACGGCTTTCAATGCTGACTTTGATGGTGACCAGATGGCGGTACACTTGCCACTTGGACCAGAAGCGATACTTGAAGCACAACTTTTGATGCTTGCATCACACAATATTCTCAACCCTGCCAATGGTTCGCCAATTACCGTACCATCGCAAGACATGGTTTTAGGGTTGTACTATATGACCAAAGGAAGAAGGTCAACGCCCGAGCATCCTATTAAAGGAGAAGGGCTTACGTTCTATTCAGCGGAAGAGGTGAACATTGCCCATAACGAGAAAAAATTGAACCTCAATGCGTATATAAAAGTTCGGGTAAAAGACCTTGATGAGAGCGGAAAAAGCATATATAAATTGGTGGAAACAACTACCGGGCGCGTGTTGTTCAATGAAGTAGTACCAGAAGCCGCCGGATATATCAACGAAGTTTTGACTAAAAAATCATTGCGTGATATCATCGGGCATATCCTCAAATCGACAAGTGTACCTGTTACGGCAGATTTCCTCGATAGAATTAAAGATATGGGGTATAAATTTGCCTTCCAAGGCGGACTGTCATTCAGTTTGGGAGATATCATCGTGCCACAGGAGAAAATCGGTATGATTGAGGAAGCGAACGGTCAGGTGGAGAATATCATGATGAATTACAACATGGGGCTTATCACCAACAACGAACGCTACAACCAAGTGATTGATATTTGGACTTCAACGAACTCAATGCTGACCGAATTGGCAATGAAGCGTATTAGTGAAGATCAACAGGGGTTTAACTCGGTGTACATGATGCTTGATTCGGGAGCGAGGGGGTCAAAAGAACAGATACGCCAGCTTACGGGGATGCGTGGTCTGATGGCAAAACCGAAAAAATCAACCGCAGGGGGTGGAGAAATCATCGAAAACCCTATCCTTTCGAACTTTAAAGAAGGACTTTCGATTTTGGAATACTTTATCTCTACGCACGGTGCTCGTAAGGGGCTTGCGGATACGGCTTTGAAAACAGCGGATGCTGGATATTTAACACGTCGTTTGGTGGATGTATCACAAGATGTGATTATTAACAGTACTGATTGTGGCACATTGCGCGGTGTAGAGGTACAAGCCCTCAAAAAGAATGAAGAAATCGTGGAAACATTGGGCGAGCGTATACTCGGACGTGTTTCCTTACACGATGTATATAACCCTCTTACAGAAGAACTTATCATTAAAGCTGGGGAGGAGGTAACAGAAAAAATGGTCGCAAAAGTGAATGAAGCTCCTATCGATACAATCGAGGTGCGTTCGGCACTTACTTGTGAAGCCAAACACGGTATTTGTGCCAAGTGTTACGGTCGAAACCTTTCGACTGGCAAAATGGTTCAAAAAGGAGAAGCCGTTGGGGTTGTGGCAGCACAGTCTATCGGCGAACCGGGTACACAGCTTACGCTTCGTACATTCCACGTAGGTGGTATTGCGGGTAACATTTCGGAAGAAAACAAGCTCGAAGCGCGTTTTGACGGTGTTCTTGAGATTGAGGATTTACGTGTGGTAAAAGGAGAAGACGCTGAAGGAAATCCGGTAGATGTGGTCATTTCTCGTACTGCGGAATTGAAAGTCGTTGAGCCAAAATCGGGAATGGTTCTCAATACACACAATATTCCGTATGCGGCTCATATTTTTGTGAAAAATGGACAAAAAGTTTCCAAAGGCGATTTGCTTTGCCAGTGGGATCCGTATAACGCAGTGATTATTTCCGAATTTTCAGGGAAAATTGCCTACGACGGTATCGAACAAGGGGTTACATATCAAGTAGAAATCGACGAACAAACAGGTTTCCAAGAGAAAGTAATTACCGAGGCAAGAAGAAAAACCTTAGTGCCTACATTGTTAATTCAGGATAAAGACGGTGAAACATTGCGTTCGTACAACTTACCGGTAGGAGCTCACTTGATGGTGGATGACGGTACGAAAATCAAAGAAGGCAAAGTTCTCGTGAAAATCCCGCGTCGTTCGGCGAAGTCGGGAGATATTACAGGAGGTCTTCCTCGTGTAACGGAGCTTTTCGAAGCTCGGAATCCGTCGAATCCTGCCGTAGTATCAGAAATTGACGGTGTGGTATCGTTCGGAAAAATCAAACGTGGTAACCGCGAAATCGTCATCGAATCGAAATTGGGCGAGGTACGCCGCTATTTGGTAAAACTTTCCAACCAAATTTTGGTACAAGAAAACGACTACGTGCGTGCCGGTATGCCGCTTTCGGACGGTTCGGTTACGCCTGACGATATTTTGAACATCAAAGGCCCGTCGGCTGTGCAGCAATATTTGGTAAATGAAGTACAAGAGGTATACCGTTTGCAAGGGGTGAAAATCAACGACAAACACTTTGAGGTGGTGGTACGCCAGATGATGCGTAAAGTGGAAATCCAAGACCCAGGCGATACGTTATTCCTTGAAGGCCAATTGGTTCACAAAGATGATTTTATCGAAGAAAATGATAAACTTTTCGGGCAGAAAGTGGTGGAAGACGCAGGCGATTCTGAAAATCTGAAACCAGGACAAATTATTAATTTACGACAATTGCGTGACGAAAATTCACTTTTAAAACGTAGTGATAAAAATCTCGTTATCGCACGTGATGTTATTCCGGCTACCGCAACGCCTGTGCTTCAAGGGATTACAAGAGCATCACTACAAACCAAATCGTTTATTTCTGCGGCATCGTTCCAAGAAACGACCAAAGTTCTTAACGAGGCTGCCGTAAACGGAAAAGTAGATATGCTTGACGGATTGAAAGAAAATGTTATCGTAGGACATCGTATTCCGGCAGGTACGGGTATGAAAGAATACGAGAAAATCATTGTTGGTTCAAAAGCTGAAATGGAAGCTGTCGAAAAGAAAAAATCAAAATAACAAATTATGAGCGACCATAAGGAAGGACAACTGAACATCGAATTAGATGAAAAAATAGCCGATGGAGTATATTCCAATTTGGCAATTATCAACCACTCACCTTCTGAGTTTGTGGTTGACTTTATCAGCATGATGCCGGGTGTACCTAAGGCGAGAGTCAAAAGCAGAATTGTACTGACACCGCAGCACGCCAAGCGCCTACTTAAAGCCTTGAACGAGAATATTCATCGCTATGAAAAGGCTCATGGCACTATCGTAGAAAATGAACAACAAGCACCTCCGATACCGCTTTTTGGGTTGAAAGGTGAGGCGTAAAAACAGAAAGCCGTTCCAAAAAAGGGACGGCTTTTTTGTATATTGCGTTTGTCCCGTCCTGCAATAGCGATAATATATTGGAAAACAATGTTTTCTTATATCGAACTCACGTTACTTTAGAATATGTAAAAACTTCCAAAACGAAAATAAATAAAAAAATATTTGTTTGATAAATGTATTTGTATTATTTTTGCCTGCATAAATGCTGTAAAAGTAAAAAATAATTTGAAATTAGTATCTAAAAATATGATGTCCTGCTGTATGAACACGATGTGTACACATTGTGCAGGGGATTTTTAGGTATATAGAATAACTTCTTTAAGCAAAGTACCCCTGCATTGTTCCGATGCAGGGGTATTTTATTTTAAAACGGAATAATTACACAAACCAAATATTTTAATTTATGACAAACCTAAAATTTCTTTTATGTGCTTTTTTCCTGTCTGTAACAGGATTAACGGCGGCTCAAATTACCGTTCGGGGTGTTGTTCTGGACGAAGAAAACCAACCTGTTTCGGGAGCTACCGTACAATTATTGAGTGATACAACACGCGGTGTAGCTACCGATTTCGACGGAAACTTCAGTATTCGGGCAGAAGCCGGGCAGAAACTATTGGTTTCCTATATCGGCTACCGAGACCAAGAAGTCATTGCCGCACCTACCCTTCGTATTGTGTTAATCCCCGATACACAACAGCTTGATGAAGTGATTGTTGTCGGTTACGGAACGGCATCTAAGGCAGGGTATACCGGCTCGGTTTCCACCGTAAAACAGGAAACCATCGCCAACTCGCAAGTCAGTAGTGTTTCCCGATTGTTGCAAGGTTCGGCATCGGGAATACAGTCGGTGGCGGCATCGGGGCAGCCCGGTTCCGATGCAGAAATCTTTATTCGCGGCGTGGGTTCGGTAAATGCTTCAAGCCGGCCACTTTACATTGTGGATGGTGCACCTTTTGAAGGAAGTCTGAACGCCATCAACCCGGCAGACATTGAGTCTGTGAGCGTATTGAAAGATGCCGCATCCACCGCTATTTACGGTTCGCGTGCCGCTAACGGACTGATTGTTATCACCACCAAACAGGGAACGAAAAACAAAAAAGCGAATATTACCCTGACGCTTAAAAGTGGCCCTTCATTCCGGGCGGTTGACGATTACAAGAAGGTTTCAACCGACCAATATTGGGAACTGTATTGGGAAGCCTTGCGTAACCAACATTTGTACGTAAACGGAAGAACACCGGCAGAGGCAGCTGCCATAGCATCGGCAAATATTGTACAGGATTTGGGCATCAATCCCTACGGAAGTGCGTATCCAAATCCTGTGGGAACGGACGGAAAAATCGTGCAGGGAGCAACACCGCTTTGGGATGACGGCTGGACACGTCTTTACACCCAACACGCAAGCCGCCATGAAGGACAAATCGGGATTTCGGGCGGAGGAGATGCCTCATCGTATTATATTTCATTGGGCTATCTGAACGACCAGGGAATTGCCCCCGCATCGGATTTTACACGCTACACGGGGCGTGTGAACCTAAATACCGACCTGCGCGAATGGCTTAAAATAAACACCAACATTTTTCTGACGCATTCCATACAGAATGCCCCGACAAGCCAAGACAGCACGCTCGACAATGCGTTGAATTTCGCCCGATTGCTGCCGAATTTCTACCCCGTGTACGAAAGAGAAGCCGACGGAGCATACGTGCTGGACGAAAACGGCAACCGAAAATACGATTACGGTGATTACCGGCCTTCTTCTGCGTTGCCGCGATTCAATCACTTAGGGTCGTCGCAATATGATTTCAATCGAGTGGCACGCGATTTGGCTTCTATCCGTTTTGGATTGGAAATCAGTCTATTGGAAGGATTAACGTACCGAGGCAGTGTTAATGTGGATTACACCAACCGCAATGACCATAACTACACCAATCCTGCCGTGGGACGTGCTTCTTACGGAGATGTAAAAGGAAGTGTCGGCAGGGTCAACACACGTTCGGTAGGTTTTACGGCGAATAACATTATCACGTACAGCCGCCTTTGGCAAGACCTCCATTCCTTTAAAGTTTTTGCCGGACAGGAATATCACGAATTTAACACATCATTCATCAGCGGAACACGCAGCGGATTTCCGTCGCTCGGGTTGACAGAACCTGCGGCGGCAAGCCAATTGGGTAACTTTTCGGGATATTCCGACCAATACAAGCTGTTGAGTTTCTTCGGGAATGCCGAATACAATTACAACCGGAAATACTACGGTTCGGCTTCGGTGCGGACGGACGGTTCTTCGCGGTTTTCCCCCGAATCGCGCTGGGGCGTTTTCTGGGCATTGGGGGCTTCGTGGAGGATTTCCGAAGAGAATTTCTTGAAAGACTCCAAGGCGTTGTCAAGCCTTACGCTTCGGGCAAGTTATGGCGGACAAGGGAATGACGGTCTCGGCGGTTATTATCCGTATCAAGAACTTTTCGCATTGTACAATAACTTGGGCGAATCGGGTTTTTTGACATCGTCTTTAGGCAATCGGAATTTGAAGTGGGAAACGAACTTGAACGCCAACATTGGGGTTGATTTCGGCTTTTTCGACAATCGGATTTCGGGAGCTGTTGAGTTTTTCAGCCGCCGTTCTTCCGATTTGTTGTTTGATGTGCCTACCCCGTCATCTATCGGTTACGGAAGTTATCCTGCCAATGTGGGAGCATTGACCAATAAAGGGATTGAAATTTCAGTAAACGTTACGCCTGTGAAAACCAACAGGACTGAATGGTCGGTTTTTGCCAACGCAACGCATTTCAAGAACACCATTACCAAATTGCCGCAAGACGAAATTATATCGGGAAATAAGCTGATGAGAGTTGGCGGCTCAATCTACGATTTCTTTTTGGTGGAATGGGCAGGGATTGATACGGCATCGGGCTTGCCGCAGTGGTTCAAAACCAACGCTGCCGGCGAACGCGAGAAAACGTTCGTGTATAACGAAGCGAATAATCCGCAGTCAAAAATCATAACAGGAACATCGTTACCGTCATTAAGCGGTGGTTTCGGGACGAATTTCAAATACGGAAATTTTGAAGTTTCGGCATTGTTTGCATATTCCCTTGGCGGAAAATTGTACAACGGCGACAAAATTGCCATACTCCACAGCGGAACATCGGCGGGAAGGGCATTTTCAACAGAAATGCGCAATCGTTGGACACCCGAAAACCCGAATACCGACGTACCCCGCCTGCAAACCACCACCACAAATGCGTGGACGAATGCCTCCACCCGTTTCCTCATCGATGCCGATTATCTGAGGCTTAAAAACCTGACGTTTGCCTATAATCTTCCTTCCGAAGTATCGGAAAAAATCAATTTGAAAAGTCTGAAATTGTTCGTGCAGGGCGAGAATTTTTTCACATGGTTTAAAGAAGAAGGCATCGACCCGGAACAAACTATCGGCGGAAGTACCTATTTCCGTTATCCGGCAATGCGTTCGCTTTCCTTCGGGGTTACGGTTTCTCTATAAAATAATTTAAAAAAAAACACAAAAATGAATACTTTCAAAACTTTATTTTTATCATTTTTAGCATCTGTAGGTATTGCAGGATGCAGCTTAGATACGGCACCGACGGATTCGGTCAATACCGGTATTGCTTTTTCGGATGCCGCAACTGCCGAAAACGTACTCAACGGTTCGTGGCGGTATTTAATGGATTCGTACTTTACGTATGCCAATCCGGGATGGTACAGCCTGATGCTCACTTCCGATGCGATGGCGAGTGATGTTGCCGTACAACCCGGACGCTACGGCTATCTTGCCCATTATGCCTTTACGAATGTGGTAGTTAACAATTCCACAACTGTCAGGGGTGTTTGGACAAGAGCCTACAAGGTCATTGACAATACCAACCACATTATCACGAAAATCGAAACCGTTCCGGGCGATGCCGCATTGAAAGCAAGGGTCAAAGCACAAGCATTGGCACTTCGCGGTTATCTGTATCTGTATTTGGGTACGTATTTTGCAGAGGCGTACAGTGTGAACCCGAATTCGGTGGCCGTTCCGGTATATACCGAGCCGTCCTATTCGGCAACGCCGGGCGGAAAGCCATTAACGCTTGAGGCGGTGTATGCCCAAGCCGAGAACGATTTGCAGGAAGCCTTCCGTGCGTTGGACGGTTATACGCGGGACGAACAAAAACAACGCCATAAAATTAACAAAAATGTAGTGGCGGGAATTTTGGCACGGTTGTACCAACTGAAAGGCGATTGGGATAATGCTTCAAAATACGCGGCAGAAGCACGGCAAGGCTATTCGCTTATGGAAAAAAACGATTATTTGGGCGGATTTAATTCGCAAAACAATGCCGAATGGATTTGGGGACATCCGCAAACCACGGAACAAAGCGTGGCAAGTTACAGCTTCCACTTTTTAGATGTTTCATCAGCAGCATCGTATTATTACAGCTTTATGGCAGACCCTAATTTTAAAGATTTTTTTGATGCTGATGACGTTCGGACACAACTTTTCGAGTGGGATACAAGGCGATACAGGGGAGGATTGCTTTACAAGAAATTCATTTTCCGTTCGGATTTGACCGCCGACCTTCCGCTGATGCGTGCTGCCGAAATGGTTCTGATTGAAGCCGAAGCCCTTGCCGAAGCCGATAAACTGCCGGAAGCCATCATAAAACTAAACGAATTACGTGAAAAAAGAGGAGCCGACACACCTGATTTGTCCGCACTTTCCAAGAACGAACTCATTGATGTTATCTTGATAGAACGGCGGAAAGAATTGTTTGGCGAAGGATTTGGTCTGTATGATATCAAACGCCGGCAAAAATCGGTAGAGCGGAAAGAAGCACGGAGTGAAAACGTTCCCGGAACAAGCATCGGCATTAGAGGACACACTATTTTGAAATTCCCCGATGGAAGCGATTTTAAAGCAAACAGTCCGTACTATATTTTTGCCATTCCGGAAACGGAAACATTGTATAATGATAATTTTTAAAAGTAAGTTCGATTTGATAACTTATTGAATATCAACATCTTAATTGCGCAGAAATCTTCCTTTCAGCTATATCCGGATAGAGAGGCTGGGGGAGGGCTTCTGCGTATTGATTTACAGTGCTTTATGTCGAACTTACATTTTTTTGATAAACGGACACGTATAAAAAAGGAAACAGAATTTTTTTATTTTTTACGGCTTCCGATAAATTTGAAACCTAAAAAAACGAATACGATTACAAAAAATACCCCTACAATTATCGGGATGAAAAACGAAAGTACCGAACCGCCAACGGCAGCTACGTTTTCGCTTGTGGAAACAACGGGGTTGGCTGTGGCAAGAGTAGCTTTGCTTGAAAAAAGCCGTGTCAGAACCGTTCCCGACTGTATAATGCCGGCACTACCGCCGCCTACGATAAGCCCGAGCAGCCAGCGGTAGGCTTCGTTGTCAATCGGGATAACCGAAGTAGTGAGTAATGCACCAGCCACTACTGCCAATGGCGATGCGATGCTGTCCAGCAAATTATCCACTACAGGAATGTAATATGCCATAATCTCCACCACTGATGCTGTCGCAAATGTGATGATGGCTGCCCATGATGACAACCATTCGAAATGTCCATCAAAGCTCCCGATAAACGGTAACAAGTTATAATGTCCGGCAACAGAAGCTGCCAGTAACGGCACAAAAACTCTGAAGCCACAGCTGGCACTCAACCCGATACCAAGACAAAGTGCCGTAATTAACTCAATACTCATAAGCAGTGTATTTTTCGTTTTCAAAGATAAGGATTTTTTATTGTCATAGCAACGGCTATTTGTAGGGAGATACATTTTTTATAGGGCACATTAGTGCATCATCTGCATGGGTTGTCCGAAAAGCCAAGCAATTTTTTGCCGTGTGTTTTATTTAAAAATTTGTGTATTGAGACTCCGCAAAAAAAATGGCATACAGCTCGATAGGATGAAAATTAACAGCAAAAAAAAGACTGTCCGAAAAGGGCAGTCTTTTTGATATTGCGAAGAGTATCTTTTTAGTTAAACGTTTATTTTACTTTCTCAACGATAGCTTTGAACGCTTCTGGGTGGTTCATCGCTAAGTCGGCAAGAACTTTACGGTTCAGCTCGATATCATTAGCTTTGAGTTTCCCCATAAACTTAGAGTACGACAATCCGTGAAGGCGGGCACCTGCATTAATACGGGCAATCCACAATGCACGAAATGTTCTCTTTTTGTTACGGCGGTCTCTGTAAGCGTACACCATTGCTTTTTCAACAGCATTCTTGGCTACCGTCCAAACGTTTTTTCTGCGGCCAAAGAAACCTTTGGCTTGTTTTAATATTTTTTTTCTGCGGGCTCTGCGAGCTACGGCGTTTACTGATCTTGGCATATTTTAAATTTTATTTTGTAGTAGGCGGGTGCATATCTGGCAACACTTTTTATTTTTTTGCCCACTCCATGGTTATTGAATTACCTCTGGGCGACACTCCGAACCGCTTCGTACTGTCTGTCCCTGACATAAAAAAACGCGTGATTATTTCAATCCCAATTGCTCTTTTACGCTGTTCATGTCATTATCATGAACCAATCCTGAGTGCGTCAATTTCAGCTTACGCTTCGTTGACTTTTTCGTCAAGATGTGGCTCTTGTAGGCATGCTTTCTTTTAATTTTTCCCGAACCTGTAACTTTGAAACGTTTCTTGGCTCCGGATTTGGTTTTCATTTTTGGCATTTTGTTTTTAATTTATTTTTAGATACTCCTTCGCTGCTTTTCTCAAAGCGGGTGCAAATATACAATATTATTTTTTCTTAGGCAATGGTGCGATGAACATAGTCATTCTTTTTCCTTCGAGCTTTGGCATTTGTTCTACTTTTCCGAAATTTTCAAGGTCGGTTGCCAGCCTCAATAATAGGATTTCCCCTTGGTCTTTATAGATGATAGAACGCCCTTTAAAGAATACATACGCCTTTAGCTTCGCTCCTTCTTTTAAGAACTTCTCGCCATGTTTTTTCTTAAATTCGTAATCGTGGTCGTCCGTTTGAGGTCCAAAGCGGATTTCTTTGATGACGATTTTTGTAGCTTTGGCTTTCAGCTCTTTGTCGCGTTTTTTCTGTTCGTAAAGAAATTTTTTGTAATCAATCACTTTACAAACAGGAGGTGTGGCATTGGGCGAAATTTCCACCAAATCCAACTCCAATTCTTCTGCAATTTTCAATGCTTTTTGCGTGGGATATACGCCCATTTCTACGTTGTCCCCAACCAAACGAACCTCTGGCACACGGATTACTCTGTTAATTCTGTGCGGTTGTTTGTCTTCTCTGCCCGGTGTGTTTACTTTTTTACTAATGGCTCTGCTAATTTTAGTTACTATTGATTTTCGCCTTTGAAAGGCTTGATGCTCTTGGCTGTTTCATCGTTCACGATATTGGCAAAATCGGTTACGGTAATGCTTCCCAAGTCATCACCACCGTGTTTTCGCACAGAAACCGTGCCGTTTTTCTCTTCATTTTCTCCTACGATAATCATAAACGGAATTTTTTGGGTTTCCGCCTCGCGGATTTTCTTCCCGATAGTTTCGTTACGATTGTCTATTCGGGTGCGAATTTCGTAATTTTCAAGCAATTGTAAAACTTTTTGAGCATATTTTTCATATTTTTCGCTCAACGAGAGTACGATTGCCTGCTCGGGCATCAGCCAAAGCGGGAAATTTCCTGCCGTATGCTCCAGTAAAATCGCCACAAAACGCTCCATACTTCCGAATGGTGCCCGGTGTATCATTACCGGCCTGTGTAGCTCATTATCATTGCCTTTGTACCACAAATCAAAGCGTTCGGGCAGGTTGTAATCCACCTGAATCGTGCCGAGCTGCCAGCTTCTGCCGAGCGCATCTTTGACCATAAAATCGAGTTTTGGACCATAGAACGCAGCTTCGCCTGTTTCCACCACATAATTCAATTTTTTGGCTTTCGCAGCATTGATAATGGCGTTTTCGGCTTTCGCCCAATTCTCGTCCGAACCGATATATTTCGTAGTGTTTTCGGGGTCTCTAAGCGATACTTGTGCCGTAAAATTCTCAAATCCGAGCGAACCGAACACGTACAGCACCAAGTCAATCACGTTTTCAAACTCCTGACTTAATTGTTCGGGCGTACAGAAAATATGGGCATCGTCTTGCGTAAAGCAACGTACCCTTGTCAGTCCGTGCAATTCGCCACTTTGTTCGTAGCGATACACCGTTCCGAACTCGGCAAAACGCTTGGGTAAATCCTTGTAACTCCACGGACGCGAATTGTAAATTTCGCAATGGTGCGGACAGTTCATCGGTTTGAGCAGATACTCTTCGCCTTCGTTGGGCGTGGCAATCGGCTGGAAGCTGTCTTTTCCGTATTTATCCCAGTGTCCCGAAGTAACATAGAGGTCTTTATGCCCGATGTGCGGCGACACCACTTGCTCGTAACCCGCTTGTTTTTGGGCTTTCCGCAAGAAACTTTCCAAACGCTCCCGCAATGCTGCTCCTTTCGGAAGCCACAGCGGAAGCCCTTGTCCCACTTTTTGTGAAAACGTAAAAAGTTCCAATTCTTTTCCTAATTTACGGTGGTCGCGTTTTTTGGCTTCTTCCAGCAATGCCAAATATTCCGTAAGGTCTTTTTGCTTCGGAAACGAGATGGCATACACACGTGTGAGCTGTTTGTTTTTCTCGTCGCCACGCCAATACGCCCCCGCAATACTGAGGATTTTCACCGCTTTCACGAAACCCGTATTGGGCAGATGTCCGCCACGGCAAAGGTCGGTAAAGGAACTGTGGTCGCAGAACGTAATTGTTCCATCTTCCAGATTTTCAATCAGTTCGGTTTTATACGGATTATTTTTATAGAAATCCAACGCTTCTTGTTTCGTTACCGAACGCATTGCAAAAGCGTGTTTTCCACGGGCGATTTCGAGCATTTTTTTCTCGATTTCGGGAATGTCTTTTTCTGAAAAACTATGGCTTCCGAAATCGACATCATAATAAAATCCGTTGTCGATAGCGGGGCCAATCGTCAGCTGGATACCGGGGTAGGTTTCCTCCAAGGCTTGTGCCAAAATGTGTGCCGACGAGTGCCAAAAAGCCTTTTTGCCCTCGGCATCGTTCCACGTATAGAGTATCAAATTTCCGTCGGTGGTCAGTGGCGTTGATGTTTCCACCGTAGCATTGTTAAACTGTGCCGAAAGTACGTTGCGAGCCAAACCTTCGCTAATGGAAGCGGCTACATCGGCGGCGGTTGTCCCTTTCGGGAAATCCTTGACTGAACCGTCGGGAAGTGTAATTTTTATCATAGGGGTCAGGGTTTAGGGGTTAGGTTTTAGCGGATAGCGGATAACGGACAGCGAATAGTTAATTCTTGACTACCAATTTCTAAATTAAAAAAATCCGAGTAAGCCAATTTCCAAATTTTCAAATCTTCAAATTCCCAAATTTTTAATACGCTTTCGCAAAAAGCACTCGTTTCGCCGATGGTTTTCCAGAATAGATGCACGTTCCTGTTTCTTCTTTGGCATCGAGCGGAATACACCGAATGGTCGCTTTGGTTTCCTCTTGGATGGCGGCTTCCGTTTCGGGCGTGCCATCCCAATGGGCAGCGATAAATCCGCCTTTGGTTTCCAAAATTTCTTTAAATTCATCATACGAATTAACTTCCGTGATGTGCGTATTCCGATAATCGAGGGCTTTTTGAAAGATATTTTTTTGAATGTCATCAAGTGTTTTTTCGATATAGCCAACGATATTTTCGGCGGAAACCGATTCTTTGGTCATCGTATCGCGACGGGCTGCTTCGTAAGTTTGGTTTTCGAGGTCGCGTTGCCCCACAGCCAACCGGATAGGTACTCCTTTGAGTTCGTATTCGTTGAATTTGAAGCCGGGTTTCTGCGTATCGCGGTCGTCGAATTTTACGGAAATACCTTTTGCCTTAAGCGTTGCCATCAGCGGTGTGATGCGTTCGCGAACGGCTTCGAGTTGTTCTTCACCTTTATATATAGGTACAATAACGACTTGAATTGGGGCGAGTTTCGGCGGAAGAACCAAGCCGTTGTCGTCCGAGTGCGTCATTATCAAAGCTCCCATCAATCGGGTGGAAACGCCCCACGAGGTTGCCCAAACGTGGTCGAGCGTGCCTTCTTTGGAAGCAAATTTCACATCGAATGCTTTCGCAAAATTCTGCCCTAAAAAGTGCGATGTTCCTGCCTGCAAGGCTTTTCCGTCTTGCATCAATGCCTCGATACAGTACGTTTCATCTGCCCCGGCGAACCGCTCCGATTCGGTTTTGAAACCTTTGATGACGGGAACGGACATAAAGTTTTCGGCAAATTCGGCATACACGTGCATCATCTTTTCGGCTTCCTCTATAGCTTCGGCTTTGGTCGCGTGAGCGGTGTGTCCTTCCTGCCAAAGAAATTCGGCGGTACGGAGGAAAAGTCGGGTTCGCATTTCCCAACGCACCACGTTCGCCCATTGGTTTATCAAAATCGGCAAATCACGATACGATTGTATCCAACCTTTATAGGTATTCCAAATAATGGCTTCGGAAGTGGGGCGCACCACGAGTTCCTCTTCAAGCTTGGCTTCAGGGTCTACCATTAACTTACCCGGTTCATCGGGATTGTTTTTCAGGCGGTAGTGCGTTACTACGGCACATTCTTTGGCGAATCCTTCGGCGTTTTTTTCTTCGGCTTCAAAAAAACTTCTCGGCACGAAGAGCGGAAAATAAGCGTTCACGTGCCCTGTTTCTTTGAACATACGGTCAAGCTCTGCCTGCATTTTTTCCCAAATGGCATAGCCGTAAGGCTTGATGACCATACAGCCACGCACGCCCGAATTTTCTGCCAATTCGGCTTTTACCACCAGCTCGTTATACCATTTGGAATAATCTTCGCTTCGTTTGGTCAAGTTTTTACTCATACTTATTTTTTTGGCACAAATGTTGTGTAATGGTTATCAAATAATTGTTTTGCAAAACTAATAAATTTATTTTTGCAATGCTATAAAAATAACAAGGCAATGAAAAAAAACATAAACATTAGAAGAAATGCAAGTCGCTGGATGGCTGTTGTGGCTTTGCCGGCATTGCTCGTGTCGTGCGGTTCTTATTACAGTGCCTCCTACTACGATGACGGAATCTACGGAGAACGCACGTCTGTACGCTATGTAGAGCGTTATGACAACCGTCCGCAAACTCAAACACGCGGCGGTACAAACCGATATAGTGACTATTTCGGTGATGTGGCACGGCAGTATTCCGCTGATGCTGACGGTAATTACGGGTATTTTACGGACATCGACCAATACAGCTCCGATTCGTACAACAATAATGGTCAGGCAGTACAACAGCAATCCTATGCCGGTTGGGGCGACAATACCACACAGGTAAACATCAATATCTACGATACCAACCGCTATTGGGGAAATCCTTACTGGGGAATTGGCAATTATTGGGGCTACGGAGCATGGTATCCGTACAATCGTTGGGGTTGGAATGACTACTATTACAATTCCACTTTCTACCGCGACCGTTCGTACTGGTTGGCTATGGGATACGGCTACGGACCGTACTGGGGCGGCTATTACGGCAATCCGTACTGGGGATATGGATATCCTTACGGAAGATACGGATACTATGGTGGGTATTACGGCTACCCAGCCCGATACTACAACCCGAATAATTATGCCTATGTAAGCGGTGGCAGAGGAACAGACCGTAACTATTCACGCAATACGGGCGGTTATTACACCAACTCGGCAGGGACACGCGTGTACAACCGACCTTCGGGTACGACCTCAACCTCATCTGACCGACGAAGCTACGGAACGTATAACAACAACAGCAGTTCCCGCAGCTACCAACGTTATGGCGACGGCACTTACACTCCTTCGCAAAGCAGCCGTACTTACGGTAACAGCACAAACACGACCGGAAGAAACTACGGAAATACAAGCAACCAGTCTTCATCGAGAAACTACGGGAACACGAACAGCCAGTCTTCATCGAGAAACTACGGGAACACGAGTTCATCATCAAGGAGTTATGACAATTCGTCATCACGCAGCAGTAATTACGGCTCGTCAAGTTCATCATCACGTAGCAGCAATTATGGTTCATCCTCGTCCGGCTCGTCGTCAAGAAGCTATGGCGGTGGTGCATCATCATCACGAAGCTCAGGTTCGTCAAGTTCAAGAGGAGGCAGATAATTTTATATAGAAATACTATGAAAAGACTTATACTATCCGCAGCATTGCTTGCAGCGGCAGGCAGTTATGCCCAGAACGAAATTGATGCCTTGCGGTACTCGCAAGAAGAATTGTACGGTACTGCCCGTTACAGAGCTATGAGCGGTGCATTTGGTGCTTTGGGTGGCGATTTCTCGGGATTTTCGATTAACCCGGCAGGGTCATCGGTATTCGCCAACGGTGCTATCGCACTTACACTCGGCGGACACACCACCAAAAGCAATGCTTCGTTCTTCAATAACGGTACTTCAACGGAATCATCGGACTTAAACGCTGACCAGATCGGAACTGTCTTCGTATTCAAAGACGGTAATCCGGGGGCTAAATTCAACAAGTTCAGCATCGGGATTAATTACCAGCGTACCCGCAATTACGAAGATAATTTGTTAGCTTATTCCGGAACGAACACGAATGCTTCCATTGCCGATTATTTCGGTTCGATGGCGGCAGGCTTCCAGCTCGGCGACCTGCGGTTGCGTTCGGGCGAAAGCATCTCAAGTGCTTATCGTGAGATTGGCATCAATGGCGGATATGCCATGCAGCAGGCTTTTCTCGGCTATCAAGGCTGGCTCATCGAACCCGATACCGACAACGACAGTGAAATAGCCTACCACTCTAACGCTTTGTTACCGGTAAACCAACAGTACCGGCAGGAAACGTATGGCGGTGATTACAAATTCACGACAAACTTCAGTTTCTTGTATAACAATACGTTCCACTTGGGGGCAAACCTTAATTTTCACAGAGTAGCTTACCGCCAATTTACCCGTACCATCGAGAATGCCACCGACACATCACCTGCTTCGCGATTGCAAAATGCTAATTTCCGCAATGAATTGCAGACCAACGGTGAAGGCGTATCACTACAAATAGGTGGTATCTACAAGGTAACGGACGAACTGCGGCTGGGATTGGCTTACCAAAGTCCCACATGGTACCGCCTTAACGACGAAACGGTACAATCCCTCAGCTCACAAGCATACGATGACAACGGCGTGTTACAATCGTATTCGCTCAACCCGAATATCGTCAACCTTTACGATGATTACCGCTTAAGTACTCCATCGGAATGGACAGCGAGCTTGGCATACGTATTCGGAAAACGCGGCTTAATCAGCGTTGATTACCAATATAAGAACTATGCAAACATGAAGTACCGCACCAAAAATGCAGAGCAGTTTGTGTCGACCAATGAGGTTATCCGCAATACATTTGGCGAATCAAATGTGGTGCGTATCGGTGGGGAATTCAAGGCTTTGCCGGCATTGAGCTTGCGTGCGGGATACCGGTTTGAAAGCAGTCCGTATAAAAATAACGCACTGATGGGCGACCTCAACGGTTACTCACTCGGACTTGGTTACGACTTTGGCGGATTTGCTATTGATGTCGCTTACAACCGCTCCAAACGCGATTGGCAACACCAAATGTACGACACAGGACTGACCGACAGAGCCCAAATCAACTCTACTTGGAGCAACTTTGTGGTTACTGCTATTTTCAAGTTATAAATTTTTAATTTTGTTAGTTTGTAAATTAAGCCGTTCTTTCTACAGGGCGGCTTTATTTTGTTAATTTTTCTATTGAAATATGTAATTTGCAAGCCATAACAAGTTGAAATCGGCATGCTGTCCTTTGTAATCCAAATCGGGGAAATAGTATAAACGGCTGAAAACCAAAAAAATACTGCACGACATTCTATCCAATGCAGATTAGATTGGTTATACGTCATTTGACATTAATTTACCGTTTATAAAAAAACTCTATTGTATCCTCTTATATATCAATATTTTTTTTTACTTTTGCCCGACGAAAAAAAAAATGATATGGCAGTTTATAAAAAAAGAAACAATCGTCCTAATAGAGGAAAACGCACGGATGAACTTACAGAACAAGAACTTCACAACCAAAGTACAACCGCAGAAGTTTTTGATTCGTTAGAACATAGCGTAGGAAAAACAGAAGCTTGGATTGAGAAAAATCAAAAAATAATCATCGGTGCATTGGTAGCAGTAGCGGTGATAGGAATGGCGTATTTGGCGTATCAGCATTTTGTAGTTGCTCCCAAGGAAAAAGAAGGTGCTAACGAACTTTTCTTTGCTCAAGAATATTTTGACCAAGCCTTGAACACTACCGATAGTAAAGCTAAAGACTCTCTTTTTGCTATCGCTCTAAATGGAGGTGCAGGAAAATACGGCTTCCTCGAAATTATAAAACAATACAACGGCACGAAAGCCGCTAATCTGGCTCAATACTCTGCAGGTATGTCGTACATGCAAATGAAGAACTACGAAAAAGCTATCGATCATCTCAAAAAATTCAACTCACCTGACGAAATACTCGGTGCATTGGCTTTGGGAAATATCGGGGATGCCTATTCCGAACTGAAAAACAACAAGGAAGCCCTCGCTTACTATAAAAGGGCATTTGACTATAACAACAATGATTTCTCGACACCTATTTATTTGAAAAAAGCAGGTATCGCAGCAATGCTTCAAGACAATAACAAAGAAGCCGCTAAATATTTTGAGCGTATCAAAGACGAATACCCCGCCTCTGATGAAGCTCGCACTATTGATATTTACTTAGGAAAAATAAGTAATTAATCATTTTTAAGGGAGTTAGGAATTAGCCAATAGGAAATAGATTGTCATAGTCTATTGGTTTATCACTTTAAAATTATTGGCTAATTGGCTCATCACTAAAAAACATTGGCTAATGCCTATTGGCTTATCACTTTAAAAATAAATGGCTACAGAAAACAAAAACCTATCGCAATACGACAAAACCAAAATCCCAAATGCGGCTTCGTTCCGTTTTGGGATTGTTACTTCCGAGTGGAATGAAGAGGTTACTTTTTCAATGAAAAAAGGAGCTATCGAAGCCCTGAAAGATTGTGGGGCTACCGATGAAAATATTATCTGTTGGGAAGTTCCCGGCAGTTTTGAGCTCGTTCACGGAAGCAAAAAAATGCGTGATACACAAAATGTTGATGCCGTTATTGCTATCGGTTGTGTCATTCAGGGCGAAACCCGTCATTTTGATTTTGTTTGCGATGGCGTTACGCAAGGCATTGCCCATCTCAACGCAACTGGCGATATTCCGGTGATATTCTGCGTCCTGACCGATAACAACCTCCAACAATCGCTTGAAAGAAGTGGGGGAAAGCACGGCAACAAAGGCATAGAAGCTGCTATTGCCGCTATTAAAATGGTAGCGTTGGGGTA
>JAUNTM010000003.1:0-2001 GCA_030538675.1 Capnocytophaga sp. | reverse complement strand
ATGCAATTCACCATACAATCCGACTTCCAGCCTACGGGCGACCAACCTCAGGCTATCAAGCAGTTAGCCGAAGGCATTCTTTCCGGAGAAAAATACCAAACGTTGCTCGGGGTAACAGGTTCGGGAAAAACCTTTACGGTTGCCAACGTTATCCAAGAGGTGCAACGCCCCACACTCGTCCTCGCCCACAACAAAACGCTTGCCGCCCAACTTTACAGCGAATTTAAAGCCTTTTTCCCCGATAATGCGGTGGAATATTTCGTATCGTATTACGATTATTACCAGCCCGAAGCCTACATTCCGGCATCGGGAACGTACATCGAAAAAGACCTTTCCATCAATGAAGAAATCGAAAAGCTACGGCTTCACACCACCTCATCGTTGCTGTCGGGGCGGCGTGATGTATTGGTCGTGGCATCGGTATCGTGCTTGTACGGTATCGGAAATCCTGTCGAATTTCAAAAAAACGTAATCTCCATAAAAAAAGGCGAAACCATCGCCCGCACCAAGTTTATGCACCGCCTTGTGCAGAGCCTCTACGCCCGCACCACCGCCGATTTCCTCAACGGAAATTTCCGGGTAAAAGGCGATGTGGTTGATGTCTTCCCCGGCTATTCCGATACGCCGTTCCGCATTCATTTTTTCGGGGACGAAATTGAGGAAATCGAAGGCTTCGACCCGACCACCAACGCCGTTACCGAACGCTACGAAACGCTGAACATCTACCCAGCCAATATGTTCGTAACCTCGCCCGATGTGCTGCAAAATGCCATCTGGCAGATACAACAAGATTTGACAAAACAGGTGGCGTATTTTAACGAAATCGGGAAGCCGCTCGAAGCCAAACGCCTTGACGAACGCACGAATTTCGACCTTGAAATGATTCGCGAACTCGGATACTGTTCGGGTATCGAAAATTATTCGCGGTATTTGGACGGCAGGGAAGCCGGCACGCGTCCGTTCTGCCTAATTGATTATTTTCCAGATGATTTTTTGATGGTCATCGACGAAAGCCACGTTACCGTTCCGCAGGTACACGCAATGTACGGTGGCGACCGAAGTCGGAAGGAAAATCTCGTGGAATACGGTTTCCGGCTGCCTGCCGCGATGGATAACCGTCCGCTGAAATTTGAGGAATTCGAAATCCTTCAAAACCAAGTTATTTACGTAAGTGCCACGCCTGCCGATTACGAACTGCAAAAATCGGAAGGTGCTTATACCGAGCAGATTATCCGTCCCACGGGATTGCTCGACCCCGAAATTGAAATCCGCCCGAGCGAAAACCAAATTGACGACCTTGTGGAAGAAATCCAACTTCGGGTGGAAAAAGACGAACGCACACTCGTTACCACGCTGACCAAGCGGATGGCTGAGGAACTGAGCAAATATCTGACCAAAATCGGGGTGCGGTGTCGTTACATTCACAGCGATGTGGACACGCTCGAACGCATCGAAATTATGCAGGATTTGCGGAAAGGCTTGTTCGATGTGCTTATCGGCGTGAACCTTTTGCGGGAAGGGTTGGACTTGCCCGAAGTATCGCTCGTTGCCATTCTCGATGCCGACAAAGAGGGTTTTTTGCGGTCGGCTCGTTCGCTTACGCAGACGGTCGGGCGTGCGGCGAGGAACATCAACGGAAAAGCCATTATGTACGCCGACAAAATTACCAACAGTATGCAGGTTACTATTGACGATACGCAATACCGGCGTGCCAAACAGATGAAATACAACGCCGACCACAACCTCGTACCCAAACCGCTCAATAAAAAAATCGACAATTCGCTCGTTAAAAGTCCGATTACGGAATTTTATTACGATAACAGCATTCCGGCGAATATCGCTGCGGAAGATGCAACTTCGTATCTGTCAAAAACGGACATCGAAAAGAAAATCCGCGAAACCCGGAAACTGATGGAAGCCGCCGCCAAAGAACTCGATTTTGTCAAAGCTGCCAAACTCAGGGACGAGATTGAAATATTAAAGGGGAGAATTTGAGAAATT
>JAUNTM010000080.1 GCA_030538675.1 Capnocytophaga sp. | reverse complement strand
GATAGTCCCAAAGTGATGGGAATTGTCAATACAACACCCGATTCGTTTTACAGCCGTAGCCGGACACTTGCCTCTGAAGTTGTGGAGAAAGTAGGCAAAATGCTCGAAGAAGGAGCTGATTTTGTGGATGTTGGCGGTTATAGCACACGCCCCGGAGCAGTAGCGGTGAGCGAAAAAGAAGAAATAAAAAGAGTTGTCCCGATAATAGAATTATTGCTCAAATACTATCCCAATTTGTTGATTTCGGTAGATACATTTCGTAGTGAAGTAGCCCGGCAGAGTTTGTCGTCAGGAGCGGCTTTGGTAAATGATATTTCGGCAGGAAATCTCGACCCCCAAATGTGGGAAATTGTAGCGGCTTACCAAGTGCCGTACATCGCCATGCACATGCAGGGAACACCGCAAACGATGCAGCAATATACCGCGTATGACGATATTGTCAAACAAATGCTATATTATTTTTCCAAGCGAAAAGCAATGGCAAATTCGTATGGGATTAATGATTTTATCATCGACCCGGGGTTTGGTTTTTCCAAAACGTTAGCGCAAAATTATGAAATATTACGAAAGTTACCGCTTTTTTCAACCTTGGACAGCCCCATGTTGGTAGGCGTATCGCGCAAGTCGATGCTTTACAAATTATTGGGTATTGATGCAACACAAGCCTTGAATGCAACAACCGTAGTGAATACGTTGGCAATCAGCTATGGAGCGAATATTTTGAGAGTGCATGATGTGAAAGAAGCCAGGCAATGTGTGCAAATTTTTTCTAAAATGATAAGCGGAAATCCCGTATGATGCGTATATTTGTAGACATATATAATATGTAAAACAATTACGAAACGATGCGAAGCTATTTTTTAGTATGTACACTGTTGACAATGAGCTTGTTATCATGCAACAGTAAAAAACTTGAATTGCCGAGAGTGTCAGGAGCAACACATACCGAAATGTTGGATTATTCCACCATATACGTGTTTTATAACGCTGATAATCAAAAGGCTGGACTCAATCAAAACAACCTCATTACATCCACACATTGGGTATTTCATGTTGACCGACGACTATCACTTTCCGAAGCGGGGGCTATGATTGTCAAAATGCAAGACAAAAAAGAAAAACCCGGCCCGCATGACAATCCCAATTCTCGTAATTTCTTTTCGGTGGCGGATATGGATAATCAGGAACTAAGGTTTGTTGATTTTACCAAAACACGTTTTCGGATATTGCCCGAGAGTTCGGCAGATATTCGTTTGCTCGCCAATGACGATTTAGAAAGTGAAGCTAATCGCCTGATAGACAGCAATGAAACGCCCGAAAAGATATATCTTGACGCAACTGTAAATTTTGAGAAAATGTTAGTTTTCTTACAAAAAATACAATCCGCAGGCGTTTATATAAATGAAATATATATCAAACCTTAAAAAAATACGACTTTGAAAGTTTTTGATTTGATAAATTTCAGAATTATCGATATTGTCGATATCCTCTTGGTAGCATTGTTGCTCTATTATGTGTATAAATTAATACGAGGAACCGTTGCGATTAATATTTTTTTAGGAATTGTTATTATTTATTTAATATGGAAAGTTACGGAAGCCTTACAAATGGAATTGCTCAGCAATATATTAGGGCAATTTATTGGCGTGGGCGTATTTGCGCTGATTGTAGTTTTCCAACAAGAGATCCGAAAATTTTTATTGACCATCGGCTCGACCAATATTGCGGCACGGCACAACTTTTTTAAGCGGATGCAAGCACTTCGTAGCGGTCGGCGTACTTCGGAACTCAATGTAGAAAGCCTCGTGTCGGTCTGTCGTAAGTTGGGAATGTCCCATACGGGAGCCCTCATCGTATTGGAACGCAATACGCCACTCGACTTTGTGAAAACGACAGGCGACAAAATGCAAATTGAAGTTTCTGAACCGATTTTGGAAAGTATCTTCTTCAAAAACAGTCCTTTGCATGACGGTGCTATCATCATCAACGGGAATCACATCGTGGCTACGCGGGTCGTACTCCCGGTGGTCAGCCAGGCCGTCATTCCCAAGCGTTTTGGCTTGCGACACCGGGCGGCAACGGCAATTTCCGAGAAAACAGACGCTACTGCATTGGTCGTTTCCGAAGAAACAGGACAAATATCGTACATCAAAAACGGCGAATTCGTACTGTACGATTCCGATGACGAACTGGTGCATATCATCGAAAATGATTTAGTTTGATGAAAGAAGATTTTTTGCATTATATATGGAAAAATAAGAAAATTCCTACACAAAACATTCGTTTGACCGATGGAACGTTGCTTACTATTGAATCTTTTGGTACGTACAATACGCAGGCAGGCCCTGATATTTTCAACGCACGCCTTATCATTGACGGACAACGTTGGGCGGGCAATGTGGAAATGCACATAAAATCATCGCATTGGTACGCCCATCAGCACGAAACAGACCCTGCGTATGCCAATGTAATTTTGCATGCGGTCTGGGAACACGATGTTGAGATTTTCGGGCATTCGCAAAAACCAATTCCTACATTGGAACTTAAAAATATTGTAAATAAATCATTTACGGATGATTACAAACGGTTGTTGTACGCAAAAGTACATTTTATCCCTTGCGAAAAATACTACCAACAGACCGATGCGATGACGGCTTTTGCGTGGCAGGAACGGCTTTTTGTGGAGCGGTTGGAAAACAAATCGGGTAGGGTAGCGGCGTTGTTGGCACAAAGCGATTCGGATTGGGAAAAAGTACTGTTTCTTATGCTGTTAAGGCATTTGGGAGGAGCGGTCAACGGCGATGTTTTTCTGCAAGCAGGCAAACGGCTTGATTTTGCTGTGGTACGAAAAGAAAGCACGGATTTATTACGGTTAGAAGCTTTGTTTTTCGGTATTTGCGGATTACTTGACGGTGACTCAGACGAGCCTTATCGGCAGGAATTACAATCGGAATATCAGTATTTGAAGCACAAATATCAATTGGGTGAAAGCCTAAAATGTCATTTTTCAGGATTGCGTCCGCAGGGATTTCCTACCTTGCGTTTGTCGCAATTAGCGATGTTGTATCATCAAAAAAAAGCGTTGTTTTCAATGTTGGTCGGAAATCCCGATTGGCACTATTTCCAAAAAAATATTTCCGTAAAAGCTTCGCCGTATTGGGATGAACATTATACATTTGGGAAAATTTCTAAAAAATCGACCAAAAAATGGACACCGGCTTTTGTATCATTGGTTTGGATGAATGTGATTACTCCTGTTTTGTATCTGTATCAGAAGCATTTGGGTAATGATTACAGCGAATTTCTTTCGGAAAATATGCGATTATTACCTTCGGAAAGCAATACTATAGTACAGAATTTTGAGAAATTGGGTGTGAAAATTCATTCGGCATACGACAGCCAAGTGTTATTGCAACAGTACAAAGAATATTGTGTGAACCGCCGTTGTATGCAATGTTCGGTAGGAGTTAATTTATTGAATTTCAACAAATTAAATACTAGAGAGTAACTTACCGAAATGGATTTTAATAAGTATCAAAATTTCAATCAGACATAAAACAGTAAAATTATGGAAGAAATAATCCGTTGTGGTTGGTGTGAAAAAGACGAATTGTACCGCAATTACCACGATACCGAGTGGGGCAAACCGGTGTACGATGACGGTACATTGTTTGAGTTTTTGTTATTGGAAAGTTTCCAAGCAGGACTGAGTTGGCACACGATTTTGAAAAAAAGAGAAGCCTTCCGAGCCGCTTTTGATACGTACGATTATAAAAAAATAGCATTGTATGACGACTTGAAAATCAATGCGTTAATGAATGATAAAGGCATTGTCCGCAATCGGTTGAAAATTGTAGCCGCTATCAATAATGCAAAACGTTTTATAGCGATACAGCAAGAGTTTGGTTCGTTTTCCCGATATATTTGGGAATTTGTAGGGGGGAAACCCATTGTAAATCAACCCAAAACGATGAGCGACGTACCCGCTACTACGCCATTATCCGATACCATCGCTGCCGATTTGAAAAAACGAGGTTTCAAATTTGTGGGCTCAACCGTTGTCTACGCACACATGCAGGCGACCGGAATGGTCAATGACCATCTTGTAGATTGCCATTGTAAGTAAGTCTAAGATTGTTTTTTTTTGATATTCTAATGATGATGAGTCGATGCGCTGGTCTTGGCAGTACACAATACAGCGTTGTTGTGAGAGTGATTTGCCGTTTCCAATTGGATAGTAATGTGTTGGATATTAAGATGTTCTAAATTGTGCTCTATTGTACGCAAGATGGCTTCGCCTTCTTCAATATTTATTTTTGCATCGACTACAGCATGGCAGGTCAGAGCGTTCAATCCGCTTGTGATAGTCCAAACGTGTAAATCATGGACGCTGTTGACGCCGTCGGTTGCGGTGATATTGTCCATTATTTTTTGCAGGTCAATATTCTCGGGAGTTCCTTCCATGAGTACTTGCACCGATGATTTTATGATGAAATATCCGCTTCGCACTATCAACACCGAAACGATGATACTCGCCAAAGGGTCAGCCCACGTCCATCCCCAAAACAAAATTAACAAAGCCGCCGCAATCGCCCCGACCGAACCCAGCATATCGCTGATAACGTGTAAGTAAGCCCCTCGCATATTGAGATTGTTTTTCACATCGCTGCCCCGCATCATAATCCAAGCCACAAGGATATTGACCAACAAACCGACAAAAGCTATCAAAAGCATTCCGATTGAAGCAATTTCCGACGGATGTTGCCACCGCTCCACCGCCTCATAGATGATATTTCCGGAGATTACAATCAGCATGATACCATTGATAACCGCTGCTAATATCTCAAAACGTTTGTAACCGTAAGTATGTTGGTAATCAGCAGCTTTACTGCCAAATTTGAATGCCATAAGGGCGATAAGTAATGACGCGGCATCGCTGAGCATGTGTCCTGCGTCGGCGAGCAGCGCAAGGCTGTTGGTCATCCATCCGCCGATAATCTCTACAACCATGTAGGCTGTGATGATGAAAAAACTAATCAGTAAAGTTTTCTTATTATTGCTATTGGAATGATGATGTTCGTGATGATGCCCCATATTGTTTAGATTTTGTAAAAAAAAAACTGACAGTACAAAAATACGATTAATAAAATGCAATCGGTACTATTATCTTCAGGAAAATAAAAAAAATCTGTAACGATACCATAAATTGTGTGCCAATCTGTCATCTCATTTTTACAGTTGCCCATTAATTTGTATTTTTGCAAATGCACATCCTCGCATTCAGGCGTTGTGTATGAGTGAAATATTTGTATGAAAAAAACTAACTAAACAGTACGACATTGAAAATCAGAGGTTTTTATCTAAAAAAGAACAAACGCTATAACTACACACCTCGGTATTATGAGGGGAAAGAAGTAGGGAATATCTATGATTTGGAGTCGCGTATCCGCAAAGACCGCGACACACCGAGTAATCATTTTACCGAAAAATGGAAAGTCATCCGGCAAGAAAGCCGGCATCGGAGCAATCGGGAATTCAATGTTACATTTTTTGTGGTATTGATTGTTTTGATATTGTTGGTATTATATATTTTTGATTTTGATTTATCTTTTTTCAAAAGTGCCTAATGACTGATATTATCCGACTTTTGCCCGACCACGTTGCCAATCAGATAGCTGCCGGCGAGGTCATACAGCGTCCCGCTTCGGCAGTCAAAGAATTGCTTGAAAACGCCATTGATGCCAAAGCGACACAGGTAAAACTCATCATCAAAGATGCCGGGCGAACGCTCGTGCAGGTCATTGACAACGGTATCGGGATGAGCGTAACCGATGCACGGATGGCATTCGAACGACACGCTACTTCCAAAATACAGAAAGCCGAAGATCTTTTTCAATTGCAAACCAAAGGGTTTCGTGGCGAGGCGTTGGCTTCGATAGCCGCAATCGCACATGTAGAACTCATTACCAAACGTGCTTCAGATGAATTGGGGACAGCGCTTCGCATCGAAGGAAGCAAAATTACCCACCAAGAACCTTGCGTTACTGCCGGCGGGACATCTATAGCAATGAAAAATTTGTTTTTTAACATTCCCGCAAGGCGTAATTTTTTGAAATCCGACCCTGTGGAGCTGCGCCATGTGTTGGACGAATTCCACAGAGTTGCGCTGGCACATCCCGACATACATTTTTATATGTATAACAACGGAAGCGAACTCTACAACCTCCCTTCTACTCATTTGCGACAGCGTATCGTACATCTTTTTGGTGGAAAAACCAATGAAAAATTAGTCCCTGTTGAAGAAAAAACAACGATACTCGACATCAACGGCTATATCGTCAAACCCGAATATATCAAGAAAAGCAAATCATTACAATTCTTGATGGTCAATCACCGTTTTATCAAAAGCGGCTACCTGCATCGTGCTATCGCTTCGGCTTACGAAGGGCTTATCGACAAGCAGTTGCAACCCCAATATTTTATCCATTTGCAGATAGACCCGGCGACGATTGACATCAACATACACCCGACCAAAACGGAAATAAAATTCGAAAACGAGTACAGTATTCATGAGTTTCTCAAATCGGCAGTCAAGCACAGTCTGGGGCAGTTCAAAGTAGCGGCCAAGTTTGATTTTGAAGCCGACCCCAATATGGAATTACCGTACGCATACAAAGAGAAAATCCCCGAATTTCCTAAAATAGAAGTAGATGCTTCGTTCAATCCGTTTGATGAAAAGAAAGCATCACAGCCCCGTACCGCATTTCGCCCTGAAAAGCAACCCGCATGGGAGAGTATCTATTCAGGGACGGATATCGATTTGCCCGTATGGGAATCACAAACGGTGGAGAGCAAGCTTTTTGAAGCTGAGGTAGAAGATTTTACGCTGGAAACCAAAAGGAAAATCATCTCGCTTTCCAACAAATATCTTTTGACAACGCTCGGACAGGATTTGCTCATCATTCATGCCAACAGAGCCCATCAGCGAGTGTTGTACGAGCAGATTATGCGTACGCTCAGCAGGTCAAACACAGCGAGCCAGCAGTTGATGTTTCCTATCGAATTGCATTTTTCCAAGTCTGAAATAATGGCACTCGAAGCGCAAAAAATGCTTTTCGAACGTTTTGGATTTATGTTTTCGATAACGGATGATACGTTGATTATCAGTGGAATACCTTTGCATATCAATGAAGGGCAAATAGCGGAAGTGTTTGAAAGTGTATTGTCAGACCAAGCGGTTGATGCAGCTATCACTTCGCAAGAAATATTTGCCCGGCGGCTGTGCCAAAGTCTGGCAGTCAAGACAGGGCAAACGCTCAGCGAGCAGGAGCAAGAAGTTCTGATAGGCGATTTGTTCGCTTGCCAAGAGCATTTGGTTTCCCCATTCGGAAAAAAAATAGTAATGAATTATTCAACAAACGATTTCGACAAAAATTTTAATTTTCAATAAGTTATGGAACGTATTACGCAAGCTATCAAGCACCTCATTATCATCAATGTTATTTTATTTTTGATTGCCGAACTGGGGATTATCCCCAATTTTCTGCGGATAGTAGCCTTGTGGTATATCGAAAATCCTAATTTCCATTGGTGGCAGTTCGTAACGCACATGTTCATGCACGGCGGTATTACCCACATCTTATTTAATATGTATGCGTTATGGGCATTTGGTACGCCGTTGGAACACATTTGGGGGCGCAATAAGTTTTTGTTTTTCTATTTTTCATGCGGAATTGGTGCGGCATTGATACATACGGGAGTCAATTTTTATTACATTAACAAAGGGGTGCAAGTGTTGACAGAGAATGGGATAGGAGCTGATGTTATTGCAAAAACATTAGCCGAAGGAAAATACCAAGTAGTATGGAAAGAAATGCTTACCACTACCGTGCTTCAAGACATGATGTCATCCTATATGGATCCTGCCGTAGGAGCATCGGGAGCGATTTACGGGATATTGGTGGCGTTTGGGATGATGTTCCCCGAAACCAAATTGATGCTGATATTTTTGCCTGTTCCTATCAAAGCCAAATATTTCATACCTATATTAGTAGGGATAGATTTGTTTTCGGGCGTTACCGGATTTTCGATTTTCGGAGGCAATATAGCGCACTTTGCACACGTGGGCGGAGCTATCATAGGCTTTATTATGATGAAGTATTGGCAGAAAAATTCATTTAATGACCGTCGTTTGAATTAAAAAATAAAAGATAGATCCAATGATAAAAACTTTATCATCAAATGGTTGAGATTTTTAATGTGTAATTGTAAAAAGGCATGTCATCTATTCGTTTGTATTTTGATAGGCTTAGCATAGCAGAGAAAATAATTCTTGCTAATGTCTTCTTATATCTTGTATTTCTGATAGTTACGTTATTTCCGGGGCTTTCAGAAGCACACGTCCAATCATGGGTGGGACTTCCGCAGGATGCCGGGCTATTTGTCAAACGTCCATGGACATTGTTTACCTATTTTTGGTTTCACGGTAGTGGCATACACTTATTTTGGAACAGTGTATTGCTCTATTTTACGGGGCATATTTTTCTCAATTTGTATTCCTCAAAGATTTTCCTTCGGGTTTACCTCATGGGCGCATTGTTTGGAGGGATATTTTTTTTATTATTGGGAATGCTTATCCCTTCGCTTAATGAAAATGCCATTTTGGTAGGAGCTTCAGGAGCGATTATGTGTGCCTTGATATTTGTATGCACAATGGTACCTCGTTACTCGGTTAGCGTTTTTTTTGCACTTCGGGTACAGCTTTGGCACGTTGCATCGGTGATGATTTTGTTTGACTTGCTACAGCTCACATCTTCCAATACAGGCGGACGCATCGTGCATCTTTCGGGGGCATTGGTAGGTTTCGTTTACGCAGTATATGCTAAGCAGCCGGAACGGTTTTTTGTTAGAAATTTGTTCTATAAAAAAATAAAAAAAAATGATGCAATTTCTTTCTCAAAAACGCCTTCTAAAACCTCTTTAATGACAGACGAACAGCGGGTTAAACAGCATCGGGTCAATCAAATTTTAGAAAAAATAAGTGTAAGCGGATACGCATCTTTGACCGATGAGGAGAAAAAATTTCTATTCCAATCCAGCAAGGAGATGCACGATTAGGGCGATGCTATACCGCCCATTCTTTTTCAATCAACTGTACAATTTGCTCGGGGCAACGTGTTGGTTTCCAGGTTTTCATGTCAACAAAAACCAGCACAGTATGAGCCGTAGAAAGGAGTTCGCCTTTTTCGTTAAGTATCTGATAATCAAACTCTATTTTGGTGTTTGGTAATTCTTTCAGCACAGTACGTATCGTGAGCAGTTCGTCGTACAAGGCCGGTTTTTTATAATTGATGGAAAGGGATACCACCGGTAGCATGACACCTTGTTCTTCCATTTCTTTATACGAAATTCCTATTTTCCGCAACCATTCCACACGGCCCAATTCAAGATATTGCGGATAATTGCCATAATAAATTACGCCCATCTGGTCGGTTTCGCTATAGCGTGTGCGAATTTGATAATCGAAATACAATTTGGTGTTTTTTGTTGTCATTATAACGTTTTTAAATTTTAACACTTTCTCATCGGAAAAAAAAACGAGAAAACCAATAGGCTTTTCATTTTTTTTTCAAGAATATTATTCACATATTTGCTGTCTGAATGATTATGCTGTAGGATGCCATAATAAACTGAATTGTCAAAAGTAACTATTTTTCTCGAATTTAATGATTAAAACAGCAGAAAATGTATGGAAAAATTGTCTTATATTTATAAAAGACAATATTGATGAGCGTAATTACCAAACTTGGTTTATGCCTATTAAGCCTCTTGGATTGGAGGGGGAAACATTGAATATACAAGTGCCGAGTAAGTTTTTTTGCGAATTTCTCGAGCAGTACTATGTACCATTGCTCAAGGCGGCTCTTACCAAGGAGTTGGGCAAAGGCTCGAAGCTCATTTATACCATTCAAATGGGAATTAATCCGGCGAATGCCACGCCGGTAGTAGAGAAATTTCCGAGTGCCAATCGCACACCGATTCCGCAACAATCGTTGGATATGGCGGCAACTAAGAAAATTGCTGAAATCAGAAATCCATTTATATTACCGGGAATCAAGGAGTTAACTATCGATTCACAACTCAACCCGAATCAAAATTTTGACAATTTTATAGAAGGCGATTCCAACCGTATGGCACGTTCGGCAGGCATGGCAGTGGCGAACAAGCCGGGAGGCACGGCATTCAATCCGCTGTTTATATTCGGCGGCGTAGGTTTAGGCAAAACCCACTTGGCACATGCTATTGGAGTGGAAATTAAAGAAAAACATCCTAAAAAGAAAGTTCTATACGTATCGGCAGAGAAGTTTACACAGCAGTTTACGGATGCTGTTCGTAAGAACGAGCGTAATGATTTTAGTCATTTCTACCAATTGATAGACGTACTGATATTGGACGACATACAGTTTTTTATGGGAAAAACAGGTACACAAGATGCTTTCTTCCATATTTTTAATCATTTGCAGCAAAACCAACGCCAGATAATACTCACGTCCGACAAATCGCCCGTAGATTTGCAGGATATTGAAGGGCGTTTGATTTCGCGTTTCAAATGGGGACTTTCGGCAGAAATACAAACACCCGATTATGACACCCGTTTTGCTATTTTGAAAAATAAATTCTTTAATGACGGAGCAAATGTTGACGATGAGATTATCGCCTATCTGGCAGAACACATCAAGACAAATGTACGTGAACTCGAAGGGGTGAGTAACTCACTAATTGCTCAGGCAGCCTTCAATCGAAAGGATTTTTCAATCGAATTAGCCAAAGCAGTCGTAGAAAAATCGGTAAGAAATTTCAAAAAAGAAATCACTATCGACCACATACAAAATATCATTGCCGATTATTTCCAATTGGGAGTGGAAGAATTACAATCCAAAACGCGCAAACGGCACATTGTGCAAGCCAGACAATTAGCAATGTTTTTTGCTAAAAAATATACGCAGGCATCGTTGGCAAGCATCGGCTCGCAAATCGGTAAACGAGACCATGCTACTGTATTGCACGCCTGCAAAACCGTCGAAAACCTTAATGAAACCGATAAAATGTTCCAAAAATACGTAACAGAATTAACCATGAAGCTAAATCGGTAAACGATTCGGCGTTTGCTAAGTTGCAAACTAATGTGATATGATTTGATTGCCTTCGGCATTTGATATGATTTGATTGCCTTCG
>JAUNTM010000079.1 GCA_030538675.1 Capnocytophaga sp. | reverse complement strand
CAATTTTTATTCCGTAGGCACTGACCCCAACGGCAATACCACAGGTAATATCAACGATGTGTTGTACAATCCCAACGTAGTGAACGAACTCATCAAATCATGGGAAGCCGGATTTGAAGCCCGATTGTTTGACAACAGAGTTACGCTTGATTTTTCACTCTACAAATCCAACGCCACCAACCAATTGCTTGACATTCCGATGGATAGGCTGAGCGGACGGAGAGCGAGAAAACTCAATGCCGGAAATATCGAGAACAAAGGTTTTGAGCTGATGCTCGGATTGCAACCTGTCCGCAACGACAATTTCACGTGGGACATAATGGCGAATATCTCTAAAAACATCAACAATATCATTGATATTGCCGAATCGGAAGACGTAACGCAATACCAAATCGGTGGTTTTGATGCCGTGAGCGTAATGGCGATTAACGGTCAGCGGTACGGGGCGATTTACGGAAATACATTTGCCCGGGTTACCGATGACAAAAGCCCGTATTTCGGAAGAATTATCGTAGATGCGAACGGTATTCCTACCCAAGATGCCGAAAAAGTACTTCTCGGCAGCCAACAGCCCGATGCCCTCGTGGGATTGACCAATACGTTTACGTATAAAAATCTGTCGTTCAGCTTCTTGATTGACGCACGCTTCGGCGGTGTTATTTTCTCGGGAACAAATCACGGACTGAAATCCAGCGGACGTGCCGAAGCTACGGTCGTCAACGGCGAAAGAGCCGACATTATATATAATGGTGTCGTTTCCAACGGTTCGGGCGGTTACACGGAAAATACGACTGCCGTATCGCCACAATTGTTTTGGGAAGGCGTAACTACCGTGAGCGGAACCAATCTCGGTATTGCCGAAGACAATATTTTCGATGCCACGAACATCCGTATCCGTAACGTACAACTGAACTACAATCTGCCGAAAGGCTGGATTAACGGCATCGGGGCACAGCACGCCAAAGTAGGATTTTCAGCCAATAACGTGCTGATGCTCAAGAGCCACCTCAACGGTGTTGACCCCGAATCGGTATTTGCTACCGGTACGAATGCCGTAGGATTTGAGATGTACTCTCCCCCTACGACACGGACGTATTTCTTTAATTTTTCGATAAGTTTCTAACCGATAAATGACATGATAATGAAAAAATATATCTCAAAAATAGGAACGATAGCTGCTTCATTGGCACTCTTTGCGTGTAGTGATTTTGAAGACATCAACGTCAACCCGATGGCGGCAAGCGTTGACCAAATGGAAGTGGAATATTTCATCAACGGCTCCATCATCGGTGCACAGCAAGACCCCGATGTGGCAGAGCGGGCTTTTGTACTTTACTGGAAAGCCGCCGGACACATGGACAGAATAAACTCGCTACCTGTAGGCGTTTTTTCAGACGACTGGACGGGAGCTTATTACAACCAACTCTCGGGCTGGCTCACGAGCATCAACGCCGCCATACAAGTCGCCGACGAGAAAACCGCTTCGGGAAGTGGCAGAGCGTACACCGATAATCTCAAACAGATAGCCCGCATCTGGCGTGTGTACCTGATGAGCGAAGGTACGGACATTTTCGGCCCGATGCCGCTCAACGGATTCCAAGGCGTAAACCCTTCGTTTGACAGCGTGGAAAATGTGTATCTTTTTATGCTTGACGAACTGAAAGAAGCTGTAAATCAGTTGGATACAAACCTCGCTTCCGTTCCCGAGAATGTGGCAAAGCACGACCCTGCTTACGGTTATAATTTTACCAAATGGACGAAATACGGCAATTCACTGCGGATGCGTCTGGCAATGCGTATCGCCGAAGTAGCGCCTACCGTAGCGAAAACCCATTTTGAAGAAGCCGTTGCCGGAGGGTATATTTCGGAATTGGCGGACGACTTTGAAGTACAGGAAAAACCGGGCTGGGACGCACTTACAGGCGTAATGACACGCGAGTGGAATAACCAATACATCTCAACGACCATCAACAATCTTTATGTAGGTTTGGGAGGCGTGGAATCGTCTGTATTACTGAATGGAAAAGCTGAAGCATTGGCAAACATTAAAGCTGATGACTGGCTCGGCATCCGTTATGAAAATCATTTTGCGACCAAAACCAACGACCCTATGGCAGGCTATTGGTTCGACGGGATGCCGCACAGTATCGACCCGAGAGCCTATGCGTTGTTCCCCATTCCGGGCGATTTGGATAATCCTGAATTTAACAAATATCCTTCATGGTCAACCAATAACGTAACGGATACCAAAAGGAGGCTCATCAAAGAAGGCTCGAACGACGAAACATTAGTGGAACTCGACGGAGCGTTTACATGGAATGCCTTTGCGGGTGGCAGTTGGGGTGCAAAAGGCGAGAGAAACAGAGTACTCGGTTGGCAGGGAATGCTCCCCCGACTGAAAAACAGCCTGCGTAACAGCACCGCCAAACGGCTTTTCTACGGAGCGTGGGAATCGTATTTCCTTATTGCCGAAGCTGCCGTTAAAGGCTGGAATGTACCGCTTTCGGCACAAGCGGCGTATGAAAACGGCATCAAGGCGAGTTTTGATTATTGGGGCATATCGGCTCATTATACGGCATACATCGCTTCTCAAGATTACAACCGGGTGGGTACTTCCGTAAGTTGGTCGCACACCGCTGAGCCTTCTGCCAAAACAGTGCGTTTCAAAAACGGTTATACCAACGCCGAAGAAACCGTAACGTACCAATATCCTGCCAATCATCTTTACCAAAACGGCACGGTACGCAACGATGCTTTGACCAAAATCATTACGCAGAAATTCTTGGCGCAAGTGCCTTGGCTTCCGCTTGAAGGTTGGAGCGACCATCGACGTTTGGGACTTCCTTTCTTTGAAAATCCTTCGGTGGAAAATCCTTTGCCGGGCATACCTTCGCTCAACAGCACCAATTATATGGAAGGTAAAGTAGAATTTATGCCGCAACGCGTTCCGTATCCGTCAACGCTCAAAACCAATTCGGCAGAAGCCTACCAAACAGCCATACAAGCTCTCGGCGGCGATGACAGCGTGTTCACACCGCTGTGGTGGGCAAAGCATTGATATTCAAATATTCTTATTCAAAAAGCTGTCCCGAAAGACAGCTTTTTTTTGTGATACGGCAGATAATTCTTTAATTAATTTTAAAAAATGTCATTTTACTTGTATTTTTATGTTAATACCTTGTTTTAGTGAAAAGTATTTACTATATTGCTGTCGTATTAATAATTTTAAAACCAAAATGATATGATTAGTAAATTTAAAAAACTCAAAGAAATCGTTGCCGAGCATTGTATTACCATAGCCCTCAACACGCACCGCACCAAACCCGATTATGAAAAAGACCCGCTTTCGCTCAAAAACCTCATCAAAGAAGCGAAAGAAAAATTGGAAAGTGTTGCCGATAAGCGTACCGTAGAGACTTTAATGAATAAGGTAGACGCTCTTGCCCAAAACATTGACCATAGCCACAATCAAGAAGCACTTATGCTGTTCGTGTCCGATACCGTAAGCGAGTACGTGCGGTTGCCTATTGCCGTTACTGACCGCGTAACCGTTGATGTTACTTTTGTAACGCGCGACATCATCAGGGCATTGCATCTCGAAACCAATTATTACATCTTGCTGCTGAGCCGGCAAAAAGCAAGACTTTTCGAAGCTGTTAACGATAAAATTGCAGAAGAAATCGCACAGCCATTCCCTATTGACGGCGACCAGTTCTACGCATTGAGCCGTCCTGAACACTCCAACGCAAGCCGGGTGCGCAGTATCATCTCCGAGTTTTTCAACCGGGTGGACAAAGCGGTTAATGAAGTCCGTAAGAACCATTCGTTGCCCGTGTTCATCTGTACGGAAGAAAGCAATTATTACGAATATATGAAAATTGCCGACCAAAAAGAGAGCATTTTTCCTGTCTTCCTTACCGGAAACCATTTGGAAGCCAATCCTAACGTTACTGCCATTGAAGCATGGAAAATCCTGAAAGAAGAAATCATCATCCGTAACAACCAGCGCAAGGAAGAGCTCATGCAGGCAATCGGCAATAACAAATTCCTCAGCGACACCACCGAAATCTGGAACGCCATACAGCAGGGACGTGTACAGACATTGTTCGTGGAAAAAAACTTGCACCGCTCGGCTATCGTGGAAGATAATCATGTGCAATATATTGATTATGAAACACATAACCCCGAAGCGATAGCCGATATTTACGACGAAATGATAGAAATGAATGCGAGTTACGGAGGCGATACCGTGTTCCTGCCCGATGGCGAACTCAAAAAATTCAACGGATTCGGTGCCGTTACACGTTATTAAACGTTGTCGTCATGGTGTTGAAAACGATATTTGCCGTTAATAAAAAGCGTGCAATCCGAATTCTGATGCAAGTATTTTCATGGAACGGACTATTATTACATCCAAAAAAAGTATATTTGTTCGTTTTAATTCAATTCTTATATAATTAGAATATAACCATGAAAAAAATTGTCATTTTCGCCTCGGGTTCGGGTAGCAATGCCGAGCGAATTGCTGCTTATTTTGAGCATTCGGAGCAAGTGCATATCAGCCTTATATTGAGCAACAATCCGCAGGCAGGAGTTCTCGAACGTGCCCGCAGATTACAAATACCGGCGGTCGTTTTTGACCGCCGTACGCTCTATCATACCGATATTATTCTCGGCATTTTGGAACGTATACAACCCGATTTGATTGTCTTGGCAGGATTTCTATGGAAATTCCCCGACTATCTTACCCATGCTTTCGGCGGACGCATCGTGAATATTCATCCTTCGTTATTGCCCAAATACGGCGGTAAAGGCATGTACGGAAATCACGTTCACGAAGCGGTTATCAATAATCGGGAAACTGAAAGCGGCATCACTATCCATCATGTAAACGAGCATTATGACGAGGGAGCCATTATTTTCCAGGCATCCGTCGCTATCGAAAATACGGATACGCCCGAACGTTTGGCTGCCAAAATACACCAACTCGAGTACGAACATTTTCCGAAAATAATCGAGCAATTACTATTGAAAAAGTAGCGGAAGTACTTTATTCTATCGACACATTTGTCAATGGAATTGCAGGGTGTTGACACCTGCCTACAATAATATCATTTTCACATCAAAAAATCTATCCTTATGAAATTATATCCTATCGAAACCGCTAATTTCAAACTCGACGGAGGCGCTATGTTCGGCGTAGTTCCCAAAACCATTTGGCAAAAAACAAACCCTGCCGATGCTGATAACCGTATTGATTTGGCTGCCCGCTGTTTGCTTATCGAAGACGGCAACCGGCTGATTCTCATTGATACAGGCATGGGAAATAAACAATCGGAAAAGTTTTTCGGTTATTATTCCCTTTCGGAAAAGTACGACTTGGACCGTTCGCTCCGCAAGCATGGGTTTGTACCTCAGGACATTACCGATGTGTTCATGACGCATCTGCATTTCGACCATTGCGGTGGTGCGGTACAGTGGAACGATGACCGCTCGGGCTATCAACCGACCTTTGCCAACGCACGTTATTGGACGAATCAAGCGCATTGGCAATGGGCAACGCATCCTAACGAACGCGAAAAAGCCTCTTTTCTTAAAGAAAATATTTTACCTATCCAAGAAAGCGGACAACTTCATTTCGTAGATACGCCCGGCAATTCCTTTGCCGAAAATTCCGAATTGGGATTTGGAATTTTATTCGCCGACGGGCATACCGAAAAACAAATGCTGCCCTATATCCGATACCAAGAGAAAACCATTGTGTATGTCGCCGATTTGCTGCCTACTGCCGGGCATATTCCGCTGCCGTACGTAATGGGGTATGACACGCGTCCGTTATTGACGTTGGACGAGAAAAAAAGTTTTTTGGATGAAGCCGCCGATAACGAATATTATTTGTTTTTGGAACATGATGCCACGCACGAACTCTGTACAGTACAACACACCGAAAGAGGCGTCCGCATCAAGGCAACGCATCGTTTTGACGATATTTTTGGCAGTATGTAAATATTCGCCAACGAAAAAAAGCTGCTTGTCAAAAAAATACTGATATTCAACGAATTACATCCGCTTACATGTGCAATGCCTTGAATACCTGTACAAATACCGCAGGGCGGTCGGCAAGAACAATCAGTACATCACCCGATTCGATAACCGTAGAACCGTTGGGCGTGATATAGCTGTCTTCGCGCCGTATCATTGCGATAATGGCATTTTTAGGAAATCCTAAATCGACAATTTTCTTATTTGCAGGAAATGAATTGGGCGTAATCGTGATTTCTTTAATTTCCGTTTTCGGATTTTCAGCCAATAGCATATCGGTAGCCGAAAGTTTTTTCTCTTTGTCGGGAAGGGCTACATTGAGCCATTTTGCCACCACCGAAAGCGTTGTCCCTTGTATAAGAACCGATGTAACGGAAACGATAAATACGATATTGAACATCACATTCGCTTTGTCAATGCCCGCCAACAGCGGATACGTGGCAAACACAATCGGTACAGCCCCACGGAGCCCCACCCAAGAGATGTAAAGGCGTCGCTGTATCTTCATCTTAAAAGGTAACAAACTCAAAAATACCCCCACAGGACGCGCCAAAAATATCAACGCAAAAGCAATAAGCAACCCGATGCCCAATGTAGGCAATATTTCCGACGGAAATACAAGCAAACCAAGGGTAAGAAAGAGTACAATCTGCATCAACCACGCCAGACCGTCATACATTTTGAGAATGGTTTTCTTATGGATAAGGTCTTGATTACCAAGATATACCGCACAAATATAAATCGCCAAAAAACCATTGCCGCCAATAAATTCGGTAGCCGAAAAAGTAAGAAACATCAGTGCGATAACCAACACCGGGTACAACCCTTCGAAATCAAGACGAATACGGTTAATAATATATTTGCCCAATTTACCAAAGCCAAAACCAGCTACCCCGCCGATCAGCATTTGCTGTAAAAATGTCGGGATGATGGAAAGCACACCTTGGTCGGGCTGCATCACAAGCGACACAAAAGCAATCGTCAGCACGTATGCCATAGGGTCATTACTACCGCTTTCAAGCTCCAACGTAGGCCGGAGATTGGTCTTCAACGCCAGATTTTTCGACCGCAATATCGAAAATACCGCTGCCGCATCGGTCGATGAAACAATAGACCCCAACAGCAAACTCTCATAAATCGTAAAATCCGTTACATACCACACAAACAGCCCGAGCGAAACCGCCGTAAGCAACACCCCAAGCGTGGAAAGCACAACTCCTTCTCTGAGAATCGGCTTTACCGCCCCCCAATTCGTGTCCAATCCGCCCGAAAACAATATGAAATTCAACGATACAACGCCGATAAATTGAGCAATTTTAGGATTGTTGAACGCAATCCCGCCGATACCGTCCGAACCCGCAAGCATTCCCACCCCAAGAAATAACAATAGCGTAGGAACACCAAACCTGTACGAAGTTTTGCCTGCAAAAATACTAACCAAAAGCAGTATCGAACCTATTAATAATATATTCTCGGAGGAAAGTGCCATAGATATACGTTTGTGAATGAATGTTTTACAAAAAATTAGACGGCAAATATAATCATAATATTTAAGTATAGAAAAAGAGATTTTTGAAAAACCTTTTTTAGCCGCCTGCCCGACGATGATGATTCGGCTACAATGAGTTCATTTTTTGAGGCTTACACCAAATTTTATACACAAAATCCATCAAAAACACGAAAATAAAATCCTTTTTCGGAAAACAGCCCGTATTTTTCATTACTTTTGTGTTTTATTTTAATCCACGACAACAATGGCTAAAATACGGATTACCAAAAAATTCGATTTTGAAGCGGGACACGCACTCTATGGCTACGACGGCAAATGCAAAAACCTGCACGGACACAGCTACAAACTGCAAGTTACCGTTATCGGCGAACCCATCTCCAACTCCGAAAATACCAAATACGGAATGGTCATCGACTTTGGCGACCTCAAAAAAATCGTTAAAGAACAGATTATCGACTATTTTGACCACGCAATGGTATTCAACAAAAATACGCCCCACGCACAACTCGCCCTCGAACTTGAAGCCAAAGGACACCACGTAATACTCGTTGATTACCAGCCGACAAGCGAAAATATGGTCGTTGATTTCGCCCAACGGATTAAAAGCCAATTGCCCGATAACGTGTTGCTGCACTCACTCCGATTACAAGAAACACAAAGTTCATACGCCGAGTGGTTTGCCGCCGATAATTAATATTCCTCACCCCCAGCCCCTCTCCAAAGGAGAGGGGAGAAAAACCCCAATGCTACCCGGATAGCTCCCCTCTTCTTTGGAAATCGAAGATTCATCGAAACCAAAATTTGAAATAATCAAAATGAGGTAGAGCGGCTGGGGGTGAGGTTTCTCTAAAACCTATTCCCTTATAATGAACATTCCGTTGTTAAAAAACCAAAAAATCTACTTTGCTTCCGACAATCATCTCGGAGTGCCGTCGGGTGCGGAAAGCCGTGAGCGGGAAAGGCAGTTTGTGAAGTGGTTAGATACTATTTCGGCAGATGCGGGAGCCTTGTTTTTACTGGGCGATTTATTCGATTTTTGGTTTGAATACAAAACGGTTGTACCTAAAGGATTTGTGAGAGTTTTAGGGAAATTGGCAACCTTGCGTGATAACGGATTGCCTATCTATTTTTTCGTTGGAAATCACGATTTGTGGATGGACGGTTATTTTGAGGAAGAATTGGGCATTCCCGTCTATCGGAAACCGCTCGCCTTTGAAAGTTGCGGAAAACGGTTTTTGGTGGGGCACGGCGATGGTTTAGGTCCGAATGACAAAGGCTACAAACGAATGAAAAAAGTGTTTACCAATCCGTTCTCAAAGTGGCTGTTCCGCTGGCTTCATCCTGATCTGGGCGTACGGTTGGCACAGCATTTATCCGTTAAAAACAAACTCATTTCGGGCGATGACGATGTGCGTTTTCTCGGCGAAGACAACGAATGGCTCGTGCAATATTGCAAACGGAAATTAGAACACGAACCGTACGATTTTTTCCTTTTCGGACACCGCCACCTGCCGATGCAAATCCCGCTAAACGGAAAGGCTTTGTACACAAATACAGGTGATTGGATAAATTATTTTACCTATGCGGAATTTGACGGAACGGAGCTGCATCTGAAAAAATGGGAAATTTAACTTGCGTGTATTCATTTACCGCAAACGATTTTTTTTAAATTTTAACACTACGCAATGCTGTTTTTTTATACAAAGAAAATAGAACCAAAACGAAAGTTACTATTTGTTTTACAGTAAGCAGATACCTAAACTACAGGGGGGGTCTTTTATACGAAAAACAGTGCAAAATTTTAAATAGTATTTTTCGCAATAATGGTAATAGTAATTGCGGTTTCAATATTGTTTCCGTTTACCGTTTCATACAGCAGTTATCCGTCCGGCTGGAATGTAGCTGTAATTTTCTGAACTTATAATTTCGCTGATTATATTTCAAATTACCATAATAAAAAATTAACTTATATTTAATATTTTGGTTATTTTTTTATAGTGAAAATTTATGTAAATTTGCTACGAAACAATAATAAATATTTTATACGGAAAAAACAGAAAAAAAATGAAAGTTAATGTTTATACCACAGTAAGCAGATACCTAAGCTACGGGATATTCTTTCATACGAAAAACAGTGCAAAATTTTAAAAAACAAATCAAAATATTTTATACAATGAAAAAAATAGTATTTTTTGCAGTAATGGCAATAGGATTTGCTGTTGTTGCATTTGCCACTTACTCTTGCTCTGAAAAAGAAAACGTACAAGAACAAGGGAATAGAATTATAACTGATGAACAGATTTTAAAAATCGGAGAGGAACACAACCGGATTCTGAAAGAAATTCTTGAAACAACAGATATTAACTCAAGAGACTTTAAAGCTGCTTTAGTTAAAACTCAAAAAAGAATTCTTAAGGAAAGCTCTGGTACTTCAAATCTGAAAATTGAGAAACCAAAAACATTAGATGAAAATATTTTGATAGTAAAAGAAAATTTGCAAGACCGAGATAATTTTTATTTTTTTGAAAAAACACTCGAATTTCTAAAACATTCTAACAATAAAAAAAGTGTTGATGAAATACGTATTTTTTTAACTTCGATGAAAAATAAAATGAAACGTGAAACATCTTCCATAAGAGATTATGAAGCTTTCTTAGTCTTTAGCAGTGTTTTAGAAAATTCTGCTAAATTTTGGCTTCCTAAAAATTTACAGGGAGAAGGTCATTTTTATGCTTATAAAAGACAATATAACGGGATTATAAACTTGAATAAAAGCCTTTCCTCTAATTCTGAAACAGATTGGAAAGATTGTATGTCTGATGTTTTAGAAGCAGATGGAATGTCAGCTGCGGGAGGATTTCTTGTTGTTGCTGGAGTAACCGCCGCAAGCGGAGGAACTTTAGGAATTCCTGCAATAGCAGCTGTTGCTATAGAATCAGGAGGAGCATCTGCTTGGGCTTATTACAGAAGTTCTAATTGTTAAAATTAAAGCTATGAAGAATAAAATAATATGGATAATAGGTACTTTTTTATATGCTCTTTGCATGACTTTGTTTTTTGTGTATAAAGGATATTCATACGGAGTAAATGATGATTTAATGACAGCTTTCGGGTTTTTATCAATTTTTGTTGTTGCTAATTTTATTGCTTTTATGTTATTCAAAAGGAAAAAAGAATCTAAGCCTTATATATATCCTGTTTTTGGTATCTTTTTAGCTTTGCTATTGTGTATAGGAGGTTTTGCAACTGACAGAAATCTTTTATTTTATGCCAGTATGGTTGTAGGAAGTGTATCTATATTGTTGTTTATAATAAATAGAAAATCAGTGGTAAATTAACAATAAAATGTATTTTCACTTCGTTATGCTATAAGACCAATTATTTTTAACCCCAAAACCTGCCCTGAAAAAATCAGGGCAGGTTTTTCTGCCAAAAAAAATTTATGAAACTAATTTTATCATTGTTTATTCTTAGTTTATTTTTTTCTTGTTCTCATAAAAATGAACGGTTGGAGTTTGCTTTACGGCAGGCAGGCAATAACCGTTCCGAGTTGGAAAAAGTACTTGCCCATTACCAAGGCGACAGCCTCAAGTACCGTTCGGCGGTTTTCCTTATGGAGAATATGCCTTACTATGCGTATGAGCAGTCGGCGGGAATTGACAGCATCAAGCAGTTGCTGCCACAGATTTTCCAAAAAGAAAGCTGGACGGAAGCCGAGCGGCAAAAAGGCATTCGGTGGCAACGGCAGGGCGGAAGAATTATAAAACGGGACATCGAAGAAGTAAAAGCCGCAATGCTCATTGAGAATATTGATTTGGCTTTTGAAGTATGGCAGAACAGAGCTTGGAATAAACATCTTCCGTTTACCGATTTTTGCGAACTGCTGCTTCCCTACCGCATTGCCGACGAGCC
>JAUNTM010000078.1 GCA_030538675.1 Capnocytophaga sp. | reverse complement strand
CCCTCTCCCTTATGTGAGCGAAAGCGAGGAAGTGTTAGGGGTTGGGGGTGAGGGTATTAAAGCCTTGATTTACAATGTCCTATTATGTCGAACTCACGTTATTTACTATTAATTTTTGATTAAAATAGCATGAGTTTGATGTAAGAAGTTATTGAATAGTAGCATTTTACTTTCGTGAAAGCGAGGAAGTGTTAGAGGCTGGTTGTGAGGGAATTAACCAATGCTTTACAACATTTTCTGTCGTAAAATATTGTTTTTCTGTCAAAATAATGTACTTTCGTATTTTGTAAACAATGTCAAAGGATGAATCCTAAAAAAATAACTTTATTTATCATATCGGTATTGGTATTGCTTTTGGCATTAACTTTTGGTAGTAGCTTCCATACCACAGCGCAAGGGGTACAAGAAGGATTTGCCTGGAAAGGAATAACGCTCAAATACCCGACTACCGAACTTCTATTCAAGCCCAAAGCCCAAAAAAACACTAAAGCAGTTGCCATTATCGAAGAAATAAAACCTGTAAATGAAGAAGATGCGCAGCTTCACGAAGAAGAAAAACGTGATTCGATGGCTTTTGCATCTAAAATTCCAAAAACGGCACTTACCACCAATATCGACGGAAAAATTTTCTATCCCGGCATTCCTTCGGAATTTATTACTAAAATCAAACAAAAACTACAGCAGCCGCATTGCCAAATCATTCATTACGGCGATTCGCAGATTGAAGGCGACCGCATCACTTCATACGTCCGCAACCGTTTGCAAGTGCTTTTTGGCGGAAGTGGTCCCGGTTTTTTTCCTATAAAAATGGTGTATAACCAAAAAAGTATTGACCTTGAAACAAGTTTGAATTGGTTTCGCTATGCCGCTTTTGACCGAAAGCAAGAATACCTTGAGCACGCAGCTTACGGCATTTACGGCAGTCTGTCGCGGTTTACGCCCTATCGGGAAAAGCCTGTGGATACGGTTGATGCCAAGTTTATGCCGATAGAAAAAGCCTATTTTACCATACGTCCGTCGCTCAAATCATACCGCCGGTTACGGCATTATACGAAAATGCAGCTGCATTACGGCAACAACCGCGAAACCACGATGGTAACCGTTTACGAAAATGGCATTCCGCTACTGCGGGATTCCCTACAATCCGATGGCAAATACCACGCATACGAAATAGCATTCCCCAAAACGCCCGATGAAATCCGAGTGGAATTGGAAGGCAAAGAAAGTCCTGATTTTTATGGAGTTACACTCGATGATTCGCTCGGAATACGGATGGACAATGTGGCGATGCGGGGCGAAGCAGGACGCTTTTTTTCGAAACTGAACAAAGGAAATTTCCGCCAGATGTCGGAAGTTCGCCATCCCGATATTATTATTTTCCAATACGGGGGCAATACCGTGCCGTATCTTAAAGATAAAGAGCAGATTAAAGGCTACGTAACGGTGTTGATGAACAACATCAAATGGGTACAACAATCCAATCCCGAAGCCGTTTGTCTTTTGATAGGGCCGGGCGATATGGCGACTTCTATCAACGGACAAATGCAAACCTATCCGTTTTTACCAAAACTTAATGACGAAATGAAACGCCAAAGTTTGAAAAACAATATCGCATATTGGAGCCTGTTTGAGGCGATGGGTGGCGAAGGAGCGATCATATCGTGGGTGGAAAAAGGCATCGGTTCGCCCGATTATATCCATTTCCGTCCCGAAGGAACACAGTTGGTTTCCGAAATGCTGTTCCAATGCCTGCACGACGATTTATTAGCAATTGATTGATAACCAATGGAGTATATTCGCGACATATTTGCTTTTTCCGATACACACCCGATGATATTCAACCGTTTGGATTTTTGGATATTTTTTGCCGTTGTGTATTTCATATTTGCATTGGTTTACAAGAAAATACATCTTCGGAATGCCTTTCTGTTGTTGGTCAGTTTGTTTTTCTATTACAAATCGAGCGGATTATTCGTTTTAATACTGATTTTCAGTACAATAACCGATTATTTTTTAGGACATTTTATCTATCGGCAAGAACGTCTGTCATGGCGGAAAGCAGCCGTAACGCTCAGTGTGGTAGTTAATTTGGCGGTGCTTTCGTACTTCAAATACGCCTATTTTTTCACCGATTCGTACAATTATTTTTTCCAAACCGAGCATTCCGTCTTCAATCATTTGGCATATTGGGCGAACGGTTTCGGCGGTGTCGATTATTTCAAAGTCGATGCGATACTGCTTCCCGTGGGCATTTCTTTTTATACGTTCCAAACGATAAGCTACACGGTAGATGTCTATCGGCGGAAAGTTGCTCCTTTGAAATCGATACTTGATTTTGGGTTTTACGTCAGTTTTTTTCCGCAATTGGTAGCGGGACCTATCGTCCGTGCGGCGGAGTTTGTACCGCAAATCACACGTCCGACGAGCATCAGCAACGACCAATTCAATAGAGCTATCTATATGATTTTGAAAGGATTGGTTAAAAAAATGATTTTTGCCGATTTCATAGCGATGCACTTCCTCGACCGTGTTTTTGATACGCCCTCGATGTATTCGGGATTTACGAACGTGATGGCACTCATCGGGTATTCGTTACAGATTTACGGTGATTTTTCGGGATATACCGATATTGCCATTGGGTTGGCATTATTGATGGGTTTTACGCTTCCGCTGAATTTCAATTCGCCTTACAAAGCCGTGAACTGCGGCGATTTTTGGAAGCGTTGGCACATCTCGCTGTCCACTTGGCTGCGGGATTATCTGTACATTCCGTTGGGCGGAAACCGTAGCGGTTCGTGGGCGACGCTCATTGTATCGGCAGTTATTATTATAGGTGTCGTTTTTGCGGTAGACAATCCGTATTTTTCAATGGCAGTCGGCAGTATTTTGATTTTAGGAAGTATTACGTCTTTTTTTAATAAAAATTTTGAAAATCACGTAACGACCAATATCAATATTATGCTCACGATGCTCATCGGCGGACTTTGGCACGGCGCTTCGTGGAAATTCGTGATTTGGGGCGGACTTAACGGTTTGGGAATTTTGGTGTACAAACTCTGGAGGAGGGTCAGTCCGTATGAAAATTCTCCGTTGTGGCTTGTCCGTTTTTGGAAAATCGGGTTGACGTTTGTTTTCATTACATTTACAAGGATATTTTTCCGGGGCGAAGATATGGAGCGTATATCACTGTGGTTCAGCCAAATAGCTAATAATATGGATTGGTTGGGAGCTTGGGAAGTAGTACAGCATTATCATACCGTATTTATTATCATGCTGATAGGGTACGTTACGCATTGGCTGCCGCAGTCGCTCAAAGACGGCATCGAACACCGCTTTAACGGAAGTCCGCTCGTTGTCAAAGGATTGATAGCCGTTGCTACGGTTGTATTGTGTTATCAGGCGTATTCAGCTGATTTCGTGCCGTTTATCTATTTTCAGTTTTAGGGAGAAAATACTGTTTATGAAGTAACTAAATATTTTTTTTAAATATGTAATGAAAAATAAAAAAATCAAATTTTAATTATCATATAATCAATTAGTTGCATACTAAAATAGTTTGATATTAAATTATTTTATTTCAAAATAGTTTGGCACTAAACTATTTTTTATATCTTTGCCCCATGAAAATGAAAGAAGCAAAAGATTTAAAGCATTTCATGGAGCTGTTAGATGTGGTTCGGGATGTTAGAAAAGGTATACGACAGTACGCTATACATAAAATTAAAGAGCAAGGAGTAATTGATGTAACGATGGAAATGCTCGAAATATTGTATGCACTTTGGAAGGAAGATAAGGTAAATCAGCAGGTACTCGTGGAAAAAACGAATCGTAGTAAGGCAAGCTTGACTTCGCTGATTGACAATCTTACGGCTCGTGGTTTGGTGCAACGAAATCCTGACCCGACAGACAGGCGTAACAACTTGATTGCCCTTACTGAGGAAGGACATGCGTATCGAAAAAAAATAGTTCCTTTGATGACAGAGGCTTACAGTTCTTTTTCAGGAGACATCTCAAAAGAAGAGCTTGAAACTGCCATTGCCGTATTGCAAAAAATAAATCGAAAAATAATAGAACTGTAAAAAAAAATAGGACTTGAATCATTTTAAGTCTATTTTTTTGGAATAATAGTTCGAATTCAAACAGTATAATATCAAATTAAAAAATGAAAATAAAATCAATCATAGCAATATTGCTAACAATCATAAGCGTAAATACCGCTTTTGCTCAAAACGAGCTGAAAATTTCGGTAGAAGAATTGTTTGTTTTAACAAAAGAAAACCACCCTAATTTAGCCGTGTCAAAAGCCGACATTGCCATTGCAAAACAACAGGTTGAAGTTGCCAAAAACACACAATTGCCAAGCATTAACGCAGGTATTCAGGCATATTATTTGGGTAATGTAACTATTTTGGACAAAGATTTTTCGCATTATGCAAAAGTGGATATGCCGCATTTTGGCAATACATTTTCGGTAGATGCCAATCAGTTGATTTGGAAAGGCGGTTTGGTGCAAAACGGCATCAAAGCACAATCGCTTCAAGAAGAACTTACAGAACTGAACTATCAGGCAAACGAACAAAGTGTCAAACTTTTGGTATTGGGCTACTATCTCGATTTGTATAAATTGATAAATCAAAAAAGGGTGTACGAGCAAAATATACAATTAGCCGAACAGCGTTTGGATAACATCTCGAAAGTTACAGCCAAGATGTCCAAAACCACCCAACTGTTTTGATGACCCAAAAAGCCGTAGAAATATATGATTTGTCGGAAAAAATGACCAAAACAGAACGCTTGCCGTCATTATCGGCATTTGCAGGCAGCAAATTGGCTCGTCCGATTACGACTTCTACACCGGCAACAGATATGTACAGCAATGGTTGGAGTGCAGGACTTTCACTCAATTTCAGTATTGATGCTTTTTATAAAACACCTAAGAAAATAAAACAAGTGAAGTTTGAAAAAGACAAAGCCATAGCACAGGCTGCCGAAGCACAACAAATGATTGATGTTGCCGTTAATGCAGCTTACATCAAATACAACGAATCTGTCACACAAAGCAATGTGCTCGGTACAAATAAAGATTTGGCTAATGAAAATTACCGCATCATGAACAGCAAATACAACAATCAATTAGCCATTTTGTTGGATTTGATTGATGCAAGTAACCAAAAATTAGATGCAGAATTGCAGTTTGCCAATTCAGAAATCAATATCGTTTATGCGTATTACAAATTGCTAAAAGAAAGCGGAAAACTATAATCAATTTAATAAAAAAAATAAAATGTCGCAGAATACAGAAAACAACAATTCGGAAACTACCGAACAACCACAAACAGCAAAAAAAACTGTCAGAAAAAAGAAAACCAATAAAAGAGCAAAAATCATCAATTATTTAGTACTGGTTTTGGTGTTTATCGGACTTTTTTGGGTAGTAAAAGCATACTTCAACATCGGGAACGACCGATATACTAACGCTTCGCAAGTGGAAACGTTCATCAATCCTATCAACACAAGAGTTTCGGCTTACATCAAAGACATCCGTTTTATTGAACATCAGTACGTAAAAAAAGGCGATACGCTACTCATTTTGGACGACCGTGAAATTCAAACCCAACTCGGGCAAGCGGAAGCCGCTTATATGGCTGCATTGGCTTCAAAAAACGCCGTGTCAAATTCAGTAAAAACAGCATCGAACAATGTAAATACAGCAGCATCTAACGCACAATCGGCAAAAGCAAATATAGAAGCCACAAAAGCACGGCTGTGGAATGCCGAACAAAATTACAAACGCTACGAAAATTTGCTGAAAGACGAAGCCGTAACACGCCAACAGTTTGACCAGATAAAAAGCGATTACCTTGCTCAAAAAGCACAATTAGAAGCACAGATTTCGCAATACCAAGCCGTCATCAATACCAAAACAACAAGCGAACTTTCGGTAAACGAAGTACAATCGAGATTAGGAATGAACGATGCCGAAATAAAGCGAACAGAAAACGCCCTCGAAATGGCAAAACTCAACTTGTCATACACTGTAATTACCGCACCACACGATGGTATTATGGGAAGAAGAACGGTAAACATAGGGCAATTGTTAAATCCAAGCCAACAGGTTGCTACCATTGTGGATATCAATAATTTGTGGATTACTGCCAACTACCGTGAAAACCAAATGAAAAATGTAACCATTGGCGGATTGGCAAAAATAAAAGTAGATGCACTGGGTGGAAAAGAATTTGAAGGGAAAATAACGGCAATTTCGGGTGCAACAGGGGCAAGATATTCGGCTGTTCCGGTGGACAATTCCACAGGAAATTTCGTAAAAGTACAACAACGTATTCCCGTGCGTATTGAATTTACGGAAAACAACAAACCCGAAGATTTGAAGTTGTTGCGTACAGGAATGAATGTAGAAGTTACTCTAAAAAAATAAAAAATGTATAACAAAAGTCCGTTTGCCGATTGGGTTCCGAAACCTGTGATGCTGATACTTATTCTCGTGATACTTTTTCCGATGATGTCCATTAACGGTGTTTATACAAGTAACGCTACCGATTTGTCGGGTGCATTGGCAATGTATTCCGAATACGTTTCATTGGCAAACAACGCAGGAGTTATCGGTATGGGACTTTCTATATTGATTGTATTGCGAATAAAAATGCGTTTTCGTTCAAAGGAAATCATAACAGGATGCTCTATAATGCTTGCATTATTGTCTTATATGTGCGGCACAACAGACAATCCCTGGGTTTTGGTTGCAGGCAGTTTTTTGATTGGTTTCTTAAAAATGTTTCCGTTGATAGAGATGATTTTGCCCATAATGTTCATTTTATCTCCCACAGGAGACAAAGGCAGGTTTTATGCTATTTTTTATCCTCTTGCAATAGGTTTCGGACAGTTTTTCGGCTACAAAATGGCGTCGCTTACTTTTGAAAGCAATTACCAAGCACCTTATTTTTTGATGTCGGCAATCATGTTGCTCACCGCAGCAATATCGCTTGTTTTCCAACACAACCAAAGGTTTTGCTTCAAAAAACCGTTGTATCAAATAGATTGGCTTTCTTTGGTTTTGCTGAGTTCTTCAGCTATGTTATTTAATTACTTTTTGGTGTTTATGCGTCAGCAGGGCTGGTTTACATCGCCTTATATTACAGGTTCGCTAATCATTGGCGTTATACTATTGGCATTGACCATTTACCGTCAAAAATTTCTGAAACGAAAAATGATAAAATTCAATCTTTTCGTAGAAAGAGAAAATGTAAAGCACGGTTTTGTTTTGTTGCTGTTTTTGGGTGTTTATCTTGCAAGTACAAGTATTTATTCACAATATACACTTGGTGTTTTGGGCTACAACAATTTAATCAATGCCCGCACCAATTTATATATGATTTACGGAATAGTATTGGCGGGTGTAATTGCGTTTTTTCATTTTAAAAATAAGTGGAACATAAAGTATTACATTGCAGGTGGATTTGTCACTTTTTTCCTGCATACGCTTTGTATTTATTTAATCATTCAACCACAGATGAACATCGAATATCTTAATTGCGCCATGATTTTGAAAGGTTTGGGGATGGGTATTTTGTTCATCGGGATTTGGTTTTACGCTTCTTTAGATTTAGAAATGGACGATATGTTCGGAGTATTGAGCATTTTACTCATAGTACGGTCGTTTTTTGCAACAGGCATTGGAAGTGCCATTATCGGTTGGGCGGTTTATCAAGGACAATGGCAAAGTTTGAGTGATATGGCTAACTATTTAGACATAGGCGACATTCCAAACGGAATGGCAATTTATCAAAACATCAGCTTGAATGCTGTAATGGCTTCGGGAAAAATTGTGTTGGGTGCATTATGTTGGTTTACCTTTCCTATACTGATTTATGTAATGACACATCATTACGGGCAATTCAATTACAGACGATTGGCACTTTTTAGAAAAGTATTGCGTGGCGACACAATACGTGGATACCGTTTTTCTGATAAAATTAGAAATTAATGAATTTGTGTAAAAAACCAAATTATTTAACGCTGTTTCTTTAAAGTCAAACAAGATTTCAATTCTATGAAAATTATCCGGAAAAAAGCAAACCGTTCAAATCCCCGTTACAATACCTTTCACAAATACGGAATTGCCTTGGTCGTCATCGGAAACAAGTAACAATTCGTATTCGCCATTATCGGTATTGAGCACCGTAACCGATTCTATTTTAAGCGGTTCACTATCATTTTGAGGAATATTTACGTATTTTTTGACGCTACCGTTTTTATCCATAATCCCGAGAATGCTTCCGAGAATTTCACCGTCGTCATACGCATTATCGGTGGCTTCGGCAGAGGCGGTAAAAAGTATTTCACCGGAATTAGGCAAAAATGTTGCCCCCGAAAAACCGTATTCAAATCCTTGGATTTCGGGCAGTCGGCAGGGGGTTATTTCCAATTCGGGTAAGGTTCCGCCGTTTTTCAGGTACGCTATAAAATCTTGGTATACAAAACTGATGATGAGGTTTTTACGGCGATTGAGCAAATACATTTCCCCTTTGTGATATGCCGCTGCTTCAATATTGAGTTCTGTATTTTGAAACTCAGGCAACTCTCGCAGATGATTGTAAAAATCCGTTATCGGGAATACTTCCGTAGCATATTCGGGATTGATTTTCACTTTGGCAAACACATCACGCTGCGGCGATTTTGACCCCGAGCCAAAAACAACAAGTTCGTCGTCCGAAACAAATTCCAGCGCTTCGAAATCCATTTTTTCCGATTTGGCAATCCGTTTGTCGAACCCTGCGGTATCGGACAGCGAAATCCGCCGTTGCGTTGCATAATCCATATCCAACACGTACAAATAAGGAGCATCATCGCCCACCGCATAAAGGTTGCCTTGGCGGAAAGCCAATCCCGAACCACTCGGCGGGCTGTCGGTTTTGTGAGTATGGATAAGTTGTATTTTCATCGGAACAGTTTGGCAAGACATACATAAAACAATGATTATCAATCCATTGACAATCCGTATGTTTCTTAATATTGAATGAAATTGTTTTTTCATTAAAATCCGGCGTTAGCATATTGGGCTGAAACCCTAACGTTAGCATATTGGGCTGAAATAAATTAAAACCTCAACGTTAGCATATTGGGCTGAAATAAATTAAAAACCCAGCGTTAGCACATTGGGCTGAAATAAGCCGCCCTTTCAGGGCTTTTAAATCATTTCCAAATTTCCAAATTTCAACTTTCAATTTTCAACTGCCTATTTCTTCCTAAAATACACGTCAATCGGTACGCCCGTAAAATCAAAATGCTCACGGAGTTGGTTTTCCACAAAGCGTTTGTACGGGTCTTTCACGTACTGCGGCAGGTTGGCAAAAAACACAAATTGCGGCATCGGTGTTGGCAATTGCGTACAGAACTTGATTTTCACATACTTGCCTTTGATAGCCGGTGGCGGACGGTTTTCAATGATGGGCAACATCACTTCGTTGAGTTTGGAAGTCGGCACACGTTTCGAACGGTTTTTGTAAACTTCCACCGCTTGTTCAATCGCTTTAAAAATACGTTGCTTATTGAGCGTCGATATGAAAATAATCGGCACATCGGTAAACGGAGCAATTTCATTACGGATAGCAGCCTCAAATTCTTTGGCGGTATTGGTTTCCTTTTCCACCAAATCCCATTTATTGACGAGGATAACGATGCCTTTGCGGTTGCGTTGTGCGAGCCAGAAAATATTACTGTCCTGCCCTTCAAATCCGCGTGTGGCATCAACCATCAAGATACAAACATCGGCATGCTCAATAGCTCGTACCGAACGCATTACGGAATAAAATTCCAAATCTTCTTTCACTTTTGCCTTTCGGCGGATGCCAGCCGTATCCACCAGATTGAACTCAAACCCGAAGCGGTTGTAACGAGTGTCGATAGCATCGCGGGTCGTTCCGGCAATATCGGTTACGATGTAGCGTTCCTCGCCGATAAGAGCGTTGATGAACGATGATTTCCCCGCATTGGGGCGTCCTACAACGGCAAATCTCGGGAGTTCACTCTCTTCTTCAGCTTCTTTTTCCGGAAGGATTTTCACCAAATCGTCGAGCAATTCGCCCGTGCCGCTACCGTTGATGCTCGATAACGTGTAAATATTTTCAAACCCGAAAGCGTAAAACTCATGCGAATCCGCTACGCGGTTGTTGCTATCTACTTTATTGACTGCCACGAAGATAGGTTTTTTGGAACGGCGGAGCAGGTCGGCAACGGTTTCGTCCATTCCCGTCAAGCCGCTTTCCACATCTACCATAAAGATAATGGCATCGGCTTCGTCCACGGCAAGCGATACCTGTTTGTCGATTTCCTTTTCAAACGAATCATCACTTCCTACGGCATAACCGCCCGTGTCGATGACGGAAAAATCCACGCCATTCCAGTCCGTCTTTCCGTAATGGCGGTCACGGGTTACGCCACTTACGGCATCAACAATGGCTTCACGCCGCTTGATTAATCGGTTGAACAAAGTTGATTTTCCTACGTTGGGTCGTCCTACAATGGCTACAATGGCACTCATATACTATATTTGGTATTGTTCGATATTGTTCGAAATAGTTTGATTTCGTTCGATGTTGTCTGACTCTCGAACAGCGAAGCGTTCAAACGCCGAAGGCAATCAAACTATTTCAAACTATCGAAAATCCTTTCAAACTATTTCAAAGGGCAAAGGTAGCGTTTTTTTTCGGAAATAATTTTCAAGACTAATTTGTTTGTCCAAAAAAAAGGAATCGCTTACTATTTTAGAGATTCCATTTTTATTATTTTTCAGGTTCCGAAAGTTTGGTCGCTCTTTCGCTACTCACTTCTTAAGATTTTCTATCGTCTGTAACGGATTTTCTGATGAGAAAACAAAACTTCCTGCCACCAAAGCATTTGCCCCGCAGGCTTCCAATTCGGTTGCATTTGTACTATTTACCCCACCATCCACTTCAATAATCAGCGTTGGGTTGACCAATCGGCTTAATTCTTTGACCTGCTTGAGTTTTTTGTACGTATTTGTAATAAACGACTGACCGCCAAACCCCGGGTTGACACTCATGATGAGTACCAAATCCAAATCGTGAATAATGTCTTCCAATACCGACACCGGCGTATGCGGATTGAGAGCCACCCCAGCTTTCATTCCTTCCGCTTTGATAGCCTGTACGGTACGATGCAAATGCGTGCAAGCTTCATAATGAACCGTAAGTACATAAGCCCCCAACTCTTTGAATGCCTTGATATAGCGGTCGGGGTCTACGATCATCAAATGTACATCAAGCGGCTTTGCAGCATGCTTGGCAATGGCTGCCAATACAGGCATCCCATACGAAATATTAGGTACAAATACGCCGTCCATAATATCTATATGAAACCAATCGGCTTGGCTTTGATTGACCATTTCGGTATCACGTTGCAAATTACCAAAATCGGCAGCTAACATAGAAGGTGCTATAATCATTTTTTTA
>JAUNTM010000077.1 GCA_030538675.1 Capnocytophaga sp. | reverse complement strand
AGCAACATCTGCAGTAAGCGTTATTTTTTCTGAAAATAAAAAATCGCCCTCACCGCTTTGCCACTGCTGAAGCTCCGGAATTACAAATGGTTTGGCATTTTGAGCAAACAAGAAACTCGAAAACATGAAAACTAAAAAAATAGATAACACTCTCGTCATTGGTTGGTTAATTTTGTTTTGGAAAATCAATTAATAAAGCACAAAGATACGTTATTTTTAATTTGGGAATTTGACGTTTTCCCCCAATTGTTTGAAATAATTTGATGCCTTCAGGATTTGACGTTGTTAAGGTACCTTTTTCAAATCCATCAAACTGCTGAAAGCATCAAATTATTTCAAATAAGGTTTTATTAATCTTGCCCAAAGTAAATATCCTTCGCCCGTCAAATGCAACCCATCATTGGTGTAATCGGGATTGAGTTTATCCGTATTTTCAACTACAAAATGAGTGTATAAATCAACATACCGAACGTTGTGTTTTTCCGAAATTTGTTTGATTTTTTGGTTAAGCAATTTTATGGCTTCAGGCTGTTGGTGTTCGTTAAACATCTTAAAATCAGCATTTACAGGGAGTATGCTTTGCAGGTAAAACTTTGTTTTAGGCGATGCTTTTTTCACTTCAAGCACAATTTTTTCAATGTTTTGAGCGATGGAATCAATCGTTTGGGTCGAAACGGAGTTCAAGGGATTTTTCCGGGCAATGTCATTCGTGCCGATAAGCAAGAATATTTTTTTAGGCTTTCCTTTGACGATGGGGGCTAATCGGTCAAGAACCCCTTCTGAGGTATCGGCGCTTATCCCTCTGTTTTTCATATTCTTATTACCAAAAAGCTCTGTCCATTCACCTCCGTTTGTGATGCTGTTCCCAAGGAAAATAACATCTTTGGGAGAGGTAGGCAAGACTTCGAACAAGGAATTGCGTTGGTCATAAAAGGCTGAATATTTCCGTTTTTGAGAAAAACCACTTACCGAAGCAAGCAAAAAAACAAAAAGTATAAAACGTTTCATAATTAATTTTCAAAATGTAAGTTAATAAAAATGTTATTTTTGTGTTCGTAATTTATTTATTTTTCAACGGTAAACCAAAATTTTTAATCTATAAATTCATTATTTAACGCGAGTTCGATATAAGAAAATATTGTAAATCAACGTATTAATTACCTCACCCCCAACCCCTCTCCCTTGGAGAGGAAAAAAAGCACAATGCTATCCGAGTGGTTCTCCTCTCCCTTATGTGAGCGAAAGCGAGGAAGTGTTAGGGGTTGGGGGGGTAAGGGCTCCCACGATAATAAGGCACTAATAATCAATAACTTGCTACATCGAACTCACGTTATTTATTATAGAATCTATCCAAAAAAATCATCGGTATCAGTTTTTGAAATTATTTTAATGAAAATTTCACTTTAGTTTTTATGTCGGATGAGGAAGCTCCGATAATAGCCTCAAAGTCGCCGGACTCGACAATCCATTCATGTTTTTGGTCATCAAAAAACGATAATGCCGAAGCATCAACCGTAAAAGTTACCGTTTTACTTTCGCCCGGTTTTAAATTGATTTTTTCAAAACCTTTAAGTTCTTTTTCGGGGCGTTGCAATGACGCTTTCACATCACGAATATAAAGTTGTACAACTTCTGCCCCCTCACGATTGCCTGTATTAGTAACTGGTACACTGACGGTTATGGTTTCGGCTCGGTGCATTTTATTTTTGCTGACAGATGCCTTTCCGTAAGCAAAAGTGGTGTAAGAAAGTCCGTGTCCGAAGCTGAACAAAGGAGCTATTTTTTGTTTTTCCGCCCATCGGTAACCTACGAAAATTCCTTCGTTATACGTTTCGTTATCGCCTCCGGGATATTCGCCAAGGGCATGGGCTGAATTGTCGGAAAGTTTCACGGGGAAGGTAAAAGGCAATTTCCCGGACGGATTCACGTCGCCTACCAAAATATCGGCAATGGCATTCCCTGCTTCCGACCCCAAATACCACGCTTGAACGATTCCCCGTACATTTTTCACCCACGGCATCGCTACGGCATTACCCGAAATGAGTACTACTGCTACGTTTTTATTGGCTTTGGCAAGAGCTTGTATCACTTGGTCTTGCCCGTAAGGAAGTCCGTAGGCTTTACGGTCATTGCCTTCGCAATCTTGTCCGTCATGCTTGTTAAGACCTCCTACAAACACCACATAATCAGCAGTTTGAGCCATTGCAACAGCTTCGTCAATAAGTTCTTGCAAAGGACGCTTTTCCTCTATATTTTGTCCGGCACTAAGTCCGTCTTGGTCTTTATAATCATCACTGGCATAGCCTCTTGCGTACAGCACTTGGGCTTGGTCACCTACCCGTTCTTTGAGTCCGTCAAGCGGCGATATTTCATGGACGGCTTTCAAGGACGAACTTCCTCCGCCTACCGTCATCACTTTGATGGCGTTCTCCCCTACTACCAGAATTTTTTTATTTCTTTGCAGATGAATCGGCAGAACGTTGTCGTTATTTTGTAGCAGAACGATGCCTTCTTGTGCAATTTTGCGGGCATTGGCAAAATGTTCGGGCGAAGCAAATGCTCCCCACGGGCGATTCGGGTTCATATTGGTTCGGAACACCAAACGCAAAATATTCCGTACTTTTTCATTCACTACGTCTTCTTTAATTTCTCCCGATTTTAGTTTTTCTAAAAAAGGCTTTGCCAAATAGTAATTATCGTAAGCGTTGGATTGGTTTTCGGTAAGTCCGTCTGTCCATGTGCCAAATTCCATATCCAGACCGTGTAGGGCGGCTTGGTCGGTGTCATTCACGCCTCCCCAGTCGGAAACTACAGCGCCGTCAAAGCCCCATTCGTTACGTAGAATATCAACCAACAAATATTTATTCTGGCTTGCCCACTGCTCTTTGTAGCGGTTGTAAGCACCCATGATGCTCCATGCTTTTCCTTCTTGCACGGCGGCTTTAAAGGCGGGAAGATAAATTTCGTACAAGGCTCTGTCATCAACAATTACATTGACGGTATGCCGGTTAATCTCTTGATTGTTAAGGGCAAAATGCTTCACGCAGGCAGCCACGCCATTTTCTTGAACTCCTTGAATGTAAGGCACTACCATTTTGGAAGCCAAATAAGGGTCTTCGCCCATATATTCAAAATTCCGTCCGTTGAGCGGTGTCCTGTAAATATTAACGCCGGGACCTAAAAGAATGTTTTTGTTCCGGTAGCGAGCCTCCGTCCCGATGGATTTTCCGTAAAGAAGTGCCATTTCGGTATTCCACGTGGCAGCAAGGCAAGTGAGTGCCGGGAAAGCGGTACAGGCATCGTTCGTCCAGCCGGCTTGGTTCCATTCGTCCCAAAGCACTTCGGGACGTATGCCGTGAGGTCCGTCGGTTGCCCAATTTTCGGGGATTCCCAAACGCGGTACTCCGGGCGAACTGAATTTGGATTGTGCATGGCACATCGCAACTTTTTCCTCTAAAGTCATTCGCGATAGTGCATCTTCAATACGTTCTTCCATCGGTTTGGAAGCGTCTAAATAAGTGGGCAGTTCTTGTGCCGAAAGTATTCCTGCGACAAATAGCAGGCAGGCATGTGAAACTATCTTTTTCATATCATACTTATTTTAAGATATTATTTTTTGATTAAAAACGACCCTACCGAGCGTTTGGGCAGCGTGTACGCTATGTATTTTCCAGCACTTTTTATGGAAATTTCCTCTTCTTTGCCCGATTTGTTGAGAACTATCACGGCATAGCTGCCATCGGGATTTTCAAAAGTACTGCAATCTATATTCTTATTGCTATGTATTTGATTTCCAATGCGGACAGCACCGGGCTGAATGCTTGCCGAAAGATGCCCGATAACATAATAATGTGAATTTCGGGTAATGGTTTTGTAATCCGATGTCTGTATATCCACCGCACCGTAGCAAGTTTTGCAACCGTGTTCTCTGTTGGGGGCACCGTCTTGGTCAAGCATTAAGTTCCAGACAATTACGGCTTTGCTCCAATTATTGAGCGTACCGAAAGCAAGGTACTCCATATCTTCCACCAACCGATGTTCCAGATTTCGCCCGTCATTCCACGTGCCGATAGAGGTTTCGGTGAAAATAAGTTCTTTATCGGGGCGTGCTTGGTGTATTTTGTCCAATTCGTCATGGTGTCCGCCGTAATTGTGATACGCCGCTCCTGCTACGCACCCGGCAACTTCACTATCTTCGTATATTTTAAGCGGATATTGCTGCTGTTCGGGCATATTATCATAATTATAGTTATGGTCAAAAAGATAAATTTTAGTTGAAATCCCTTCGTTTTTAAACGTTCTGCCCAGCACTTTAACAAAATCGCGTTGTTCGTCCCAGCCCATAAATAGCGAAGCCGAGTTTCCTCTGTTCAAAGGTTCGTTTTGTGGCGTAACCGCTTCTATATCAATCCCGTTATTTTTCATCGCCTGTATCCATTTTACAAAATAAACGGCGTAATCCTGATAATATTTCGGGTTGAGATGACCGCTTGTCCATTCGTTATGCGGTTTTAGGTCGGTCAGGGTATTGACTTTCATCCAGCGGGGCGGTGTCCACGGCGAACCCAGAATTTTCACATCGGGATTTACCGTTAGGATTTCTTTCAAAATAGGAATTACATATTCCAATTCTTCTTCCTGAAGGGCAAAATTTTCAATTCCGGGCGTATCGCAAAGGGTGTATTCGCTCATGGAAAAATCCGAACAACCGATGGAAATCCGCAGGTAATTCTGCCCTAATCCTTCGGACGGCGAAAAGGTTTCTTTGAGGAAAACCGCCCTGTCCGACGCATTCATTTGCATCAAATTATAACAGGACGACCCCGTGATTGCCGACCCAAATCCGTACACCGACTGGTATTTTTGTCCGGGCAACAGTTCTATATCTGCCAAGACGTTATCGGGCATTTTGTCCAAAGGTATGTTTTCTCTGAAAAATTCCTTTGAGCGGTCGCCTGCCGTTACCATTACGCTTACTTCGTCTTGTTTTGGTGTTTGCGGTCGTTCATTCCGGCAACTTATCAGCACTAACAAACAAAACAGTATTCCTATATTTCTTATGTACATAATTTATTTTTTTATGATAAACATCTCATTATCTGCATTTTAAAGCTCTAAATATAATAAAAAAATGAGATTATAATCCTTGAAACATTTTCATATCGTTTCAAGGGTTATTTTCGTTCCCATTATTTTTTCTAACAAAAAACACATTTGCCAAGAAATTAATATCCTGCATTTTGTACCAAATTCGGATTTTTTTCTATTTCGGAAAGCGGTACGGGATAGAGCAATGCGTTTTCGTCAATGGTTCTCCGCATCGGTAGCCGCCCCGAATCTCTGGAATTGAGGGAGTTCATCACTTCAATGGCTTTGTCGTTTCGCACCAAATCAAACCAACGATGCCCTTCAAAAGCGAGTTCCAAGCGTCTTTCGTTGAGTACCGCTCCTTTCATCGCGTCTTGGTCAGCTGTTATACTTGATGCCAATGCAGGCAAATGAACCCTTGCCCTGATTTGGTTGACCAATGCGGCGGCACTTTGCAAATCACCGGTGGCAGCATAGGCTTCGGCTTTAAGCAACAGAATATCCGCCAAACGGAGTTTTATGACACTATTCAATGAGGAACGCACTTTGTACATAAATTGGTATTGGTCTCCGGGATAGTAATTGCTCCACGAAACCGCATCTTGCAAAATGGATTCTCCTTTGCGGACGGTGTCGCCTTCCGCATCAAAAGCGGCTATGATATCGCGCGAAGGCGTTACCCATTTTGACCAAGCATACGTACTTGCCGGATTGGCGGCATTTTTCCCGAACATCATCCAAAGCCAGTTGGAACCTCCGGCATCATAAGCAATTTCAAAAATTGATTCAGAGGTGTGCCTTGCCCGGACGTCCATCGTTGCGGTGTCAAACCCGAATAAATCGGAAAAATCGGAAACGAGCGTTACACCATCGGCTTCCACTTCGGTACAATACTGAATGGTTTTGGCATAATCACGTTTGGGTTTTTCGGCATATACTTTGGCAAGCAGGGCTTTGGCGACCGTTTTGCTGAACAAAAATTTATCGGCAGTATTAATGCCGGGGGCGTTTACTCTTCCGTATTCCAGATTTTCGATAATTTCGTCATACACTTGGGCTGTGGGTGTTCGGGGCGGAAAGAGTTGTGCGTACGTTTCCTCTACATTTGACGAAGTGATTTCAGGGACTTCAATAGGCGGAATGGGCAAATCTCCCCAAAGGCGTACCATATCAAAAAGCAACCACGCTTTAAAAATCATGGCTTCGGCTTTCCATTGAACCCGTTCGGTAACGGTCAGGGCGGCATCGGGCACCTCATCTACGTTGGCAATGACGATATTGGCGGTATTGATACCCCGTAAATAGAAATTCCAATCGCGAAGAACAATGGAATGCGTCGCGTCTTGACCGTGGTCTTCAAGAAAGGCAATCGCTCCTGTTGACCCTGCGTAGGCATTGTCAGAACGGATTTCGGCATGTGCGAAAATATCAAGCATCCATGATTCTTGCATGTTGTTTTTTACCAAGGTGTAAATGGCATCGTATTGTGTTTGCATTTCGGCTTTTGTGGCATACCCTTCGCCTGCCGACGAGCCTCCGATAGTTACTTCACTAAAATCGGAAATGGGGTCTTTGTCCAAACTGCAAGAAGCTAATAGTCCTATAAACAATATGTTACGTATATATTTTTTCATGATAGTATAAATTAAAATTCAATATTGAGCCCGAAAATGAAGGTTTTGACTTGAGGGTACGTTCCCCAATCAATGCCTTGTGTAGGTCCGTAAAGCTGTTGGTCGACCTCAGGGTCAAAGCCTTTGTAATTGGTTAATGTCCAAAGGTTTTGGGCGGTAACATAAGGTTGAATCCTTCGGATGCCGTTACGTTTAATGATTTCATTATCAACATTGTAAGACAACGTAATGGTTTTAAGCCGAAGGTATGACCCGTCTTCCACCCAGCGTGAAGAAGCCCTGATATTGTCCGTACCACGAACGGCACGAGGCATATCGGTAATATCACCGGGATTTTTCCAACGGTTAAGTACCGCTGTGGACTGGTTCAGTTGGGTTGCCATGGCTTCCATTTCTATACGGGAAGCGTTGTAAATATCATTTCCGTACGAACCTTGGAAGAATACGTTCAGGTTGAAGTTTTTGTATGCAAAATTATTGGTCAACCCGAATGTAAAATCGGGATTGGGGTCGCCAATGTAGGTTTTGTCAAGGGCGTTGATATTTCCGTCGCCGTTTAAATCGGCATAAACAATATCTCCCGTTTGCGGATTCACTCCTTCGCTAACCAATCCCCAAAACCGCCCCAAAGGTTGCCCTTCTTCAATACGGACGACTTGCTCCGAGGTAAACTCAGAAGTGGTGGCGTAATAGTATACTTTTTGCAGGGTCAGCTTGGTGAGTTTGTTTCGGTTGAACGACATGTTGAACTGGGAATCCCATGAAAATTCGCCTGTCAAATTGCGTGTATCGAACGTAAATTCAATCCCTCTGTTTTCCATTTCCCCTTCATTTCTGTACATATTGGCGATGGGCGAAGTGGCAGGCAGCGGTACGTTCATCAGCAAATCGGTAGTTTTTTTGTAATAGGCATCGAAAGTGAAGTTAATCCTATTGCGGAGGATTGATACATCAAGCCCTACGTTAGTCTGCGTGGTAGTTTCCCATTTGAGTTCCGGGTTTGAAAAACTTGACGGCGTGAGTGTTACCAAAGCATCGGCATTGCCGGCGACCCACCAATTCTGACGGGCGATGCTGTAAAGCTGTAAATATCCATAGGAAGAAACCCCCGCTTGGTTGCCTACTTGCCCCCAGCCTCCGCGAAGTTTCAAATCATTAAGCCACTCGGTATCTTTCAAAAAATTCTCTTGCGAAAGCCTCCACCCTACCGATACCGAAGGGAAATACCCCCAACGCTCTCCGGGAGATAATTTGGAAGAACCGTCGGCACGGAAATTCGCCGTAACCAAGTACTTGCTCGCATAATTGTACGAAATGCGTCCCAAATATGACATCATAGCCCACCGGCTTGCATACGTTCCGCTTCCTTGTTCGATTTTGTTGGCAGCGTTAAGCGTGCGGATATTGATTCCTTGTATGAAATGTGAGGCGTACATCGCGCTTTGTTCATATTTTGAATTGGTTCCCGACAGCCCGCCTAAGATGGAGAGGTTGTGGTCATTGAATGTCTTGTCAAAAGTTAAAATATTGTCAAAAGTCATCAATGTTGTTGTAGCTCTTTCATCAGATGCCAAACCGAATTCTCCACGTCCGTATTGAGTCCGTAGTGGGTCAGTCCAGCGTGTAGCGTGATAATTGTGCCTGTCGATAGCATATGTAGTTTTGAATTTCAGGTGGGGAGTAAAACCAATCGTTGCCGAACCGCTCCCCGTAAAGCGGTTGTTCTTATCAAGATTATCGGCATTTCTTGAGATATTCTCCACCGGATGTGCTATATTGGCTCCGTAAAAGTTGTAGTAATACCAGCCTTCTTCGCCCGGTGTGGTACTCCAGATAGGAGCATACGTAGGCGTATTAATCACCGAAAGTACTACTCCTGCACGGTTTGCCCCTTGCCCGGTGATGATGCTGTTTGAAGAATAATCGGCATACGCTACATTGGCATTGATGGTGAGCCAGTTACGCACTTTGTTTTCCAAATTCAAACGCACGTTATAACGCTTGAAGAAGCTCGTGGTAATCACTCCTTCATCATCGGTATGCCCGCCTGAGAGGAAATAGCTCATCTTGTCGGTGGCGTTTGACACGGAAAACTGATAATTCTGCGTGAAACTATTGCGGAATGTTTCCTTGAACCAGTCGGTTTGGTCAGTAAGCGTATTTCTCACCGCAGCGAAACTACTCGTATAGTCAAGGTCGTCCATCAATTCAAGATATTGGACATTGTTCAGCGATCCAATTCTGTTTGCCACTTTAGAAACTCCCACGTAGGTATTTACGGTAACTTTGGGGTCGTCACGCAGACCCTGCTTTGTGGTAATGAGTACCACTCCGTTGGCCGCTCTCGAACCGTAAATTGCCGCCGATGAAGCATCTTTTAAGATTTGCATGTCTTGGATGTCGGTTGGTGCGATACCGCTGATGTCTTGCACCGGCACACCGTCTACCACATAAAGAGGGTCATTGGAAGCACTAATTGACGTATTTCCACGAATGCGCACCGAAAACCCAGCTCCCGGTGCTCCACTGGGCTGCACTACTTGTACGCCTGCAGCACGCCCTTGAATGGCAGCCGCAGCAGAAGTTACGGGACGTTCGTCCAAATCTTTGGTGCTCACCGAAGTAATCGCAGTGGTAACATCGCCCCGCCTTTGTGTGCCGTAACCGATAACGACCACCTCGTCAAGGCTTTGTGTTTCCTCTTGTAAAGTAATGTTTATCAATGCCGTGTTGACCTTAACTTCTTGTGCTTCATACCCTACATACGAAATCTGTAAAGTAGCTCCTCTGGGAACATCACGCAGCGTGAATTTTCCGTCAAAATCGGTGGAAACACCCCGGGACGTTCCTTTTTCAAGGACGGTAACTCCCGAAAGAGGTACCCCCGAACCATCAATGATTGTACCTGTTACTTCTTGGAAATTTTGGGCATTCAAAACCACTGTCCCCAATAAAAACATCAAAATCATTCCCATTTGTTTTTTAAATTCTTTCATAAATTAAAAAAATAATTAGTTGCTTTTGTTACAGTTTTTTACTCTAAAAAGAAATATCAAAAACTACGTTTTCTTTCGATTTAGTTTCTTTTATTTTCTTTTTTAGTTCGCAACAAAATTACTATAGGGAAGTATACCTTTTTTACGATATACAAAAAAAGTACTTACGTGAAAATATAAAATACTAATAAACAAATAGTTATATTTTAAAAATAACTGAAAAAAGTACTTATTTATGAAGATTTAAAGAAAGTTTTTATTGATACGAAGCGTTGATTTTTTTAACTAATTCTTCAAAATCGTCCCGATTACCTGCCGCTTTGTTTCGTACTTTAGTCCGGTAGTTGTACACAGTACGCAGTGAGTAGCGTAAAAAATCGGCAATCTTGGTACTATCGGTAATTCCCAAACGAATGAGGGCAAAAATACGAAGCTCGGTATTGAGCAGTTCTCCCTTTTTAGGGCAAATGTGCTGTTCGGGTTGCAACAAAGTGTTAAATTCCTCTACAAAAGTAGGGTATATTTTCAAAAAAATGGTGTCAAAGTTTTTGTATAATTCTTCCAATTCACTCTCAATAGCTGTGTTGGATTTCAGCAACCTGACCACTTCTTGAAACTGGTTGTTAGCCGCTTTTTTATACAACAGCTTTCGGTAGTTTTCAATTTTCTCAATATAAGCCGAACAAAGATTAAAGAAATGGGCTATGTATTCTTCTTTTATTAAGTTGGATTCCTGCAAGTTATGGTTTGCCGAATGCAATTTTTCATTCAGCGTATGGAGCTGTATGTTCGTTTGGTGCAACTCTTGCCGCACTTGTGTCAGCCGTTTTATCTGTTTGTAAAGAAAAAACAAAAGTACAAAAAGTACTACAGACAGAAAACTAATGAGATACAGATAAATCTGAAGTTGTTTTTTCTGCTTTTGTTCCTTCTCCCTGTATGCGGCATTGATAATAGTAAAAAAAGAAGAACCTTCCTCCGTTCTGTACCTTACGTTGCAAAAAATAGCATCGTCAATGGCAGCATCAATAAACTGATAGGCTTTGTTAATATCACCTGATTCATAGTATGTTAGCGCTAAACTTTGCAAAGAAGCGTTGTCTTTTATGGCGTTTTTTATATCGGTAATGGCAGAAATGGAATAGTACATTTGTTGCTGGTGAAATTGCTTGCGTTGCTTGTAAATCTCACCGAGCAAATAAGCGATAACGGCTCTTTCTTCATTTTTGTCAGTAGTATTTTCCAATAATTTAAGAAGTTGTTTTTCAGCAAGTTTATCATTTGATTGATAGAAATTCTTGAATGCCGTTTCAATTTTGTATTTCATACTCCCGGCAGGAATAACCATAAGAAGCGAATCCCGATACAAAGCACTTTTCCGAAAATATCCTAAATTGCTGGTACTCTGACCATAATGACTGAAAAAAGCATGGTTTGCCTCATAGTATTCGCCTAAAAGGTCGGGGTGCAAACGCCGTCTTCCTTCCACCGAATCCAGCAGCTTTCGAGATTCCACGTACATTCCCTCTACCGCATAGAGTTTTGAGAGCTGGATATCGGTTTCATCAATGCGTTTCTCATCAGCCAATTGAGCCGCTATCTTTTTGTTTTTCAGCAAATAATACACTGACGTGTCCACTCTGTATTTTCGGTATTCTTCGGCTAATTTTTGGTTGATGTGATAAATCTCGACCGCTGAAATTCCGCTAATTTCAAGCATTTTTTTTAACGATTGGATTTGTTTTTCCTTTTCTTTGGCAAAAAACGCACGCTTCTGCATCATTTGGGAAAGCCGCTTTGCCACCGAATCAGACATCTGAGCAGATGAATTTTCAACCATTACCAAAAACA
>JAUNTM010000076.1 GCA_030538675.1 Capnocytophaga sp. | reverse complement strand
AAATTTCCAAATCGTCAAATTTTCAAATTAAAAAAATCATCTAACAATCTTTGTTCCAGAGGCTTGTGCTTTAGGCAAAATCAATACATCGGCGACATTCACATGTGGCGGTGCTTGCAATATGTAGGTAATTACATCGGCAATATCTTCGGCGAGCAATGGCTCAAAACCGGCGTAAACGGCATCGGCTTTGGCGGTATCGCCCTTAAACCTAACGGCTGAAAAATTGGTATTGACCGCCCCAGGCGCCACGTTTGAGACTTTAATTCCCTGACCAACAAGCTCTTGCCGCAAGCCTTCCGAAAGTGCTTCAACCGCTTTTTTGGAAGCACAATACACCACGCCATTCTCATAAGTTTGCTTCCCGGCTATCGAACTCAAATTGACAATATGTCCGTTTTTGGTGGCATTCATCTGTGGCAACACGGCTTTGGTAACGTATATCAAGCCCTTGACATTGATGTCAATCATCGCTTCCAAATCAGTCAAATCAGCATCGGCAAACGTAGCCAAACCGTGTGCATTTCCGGCATTGTTGATAAGTACGTCAATATTTTTCCAGTCGGCAGACAGGCTTTCTACTCCCGAAAATACGGATTTCTTGTCTGCCACATCAAAACAAAGTGTGGTTACTTCGGTGATTTTTCCGAGCGAAATCTGTAATTCGTCAAGTTTTTTACGGTTTCTGCCACACAATATGAGGCGGTAAGGTAACTCTGCCAACTGCCGTGCGACTGCTTCGCCGATACCCGAAGTTGCTCCTGTGATAAATACGGTTCGTTTCATATTTTTTAGTGTAAGGGAAAAGCCAATAGCCAATAGGGGTTCCAATTTCCCAAAATTTCAAAGTTCAAAAGTCTCAAATTTTCAAATTACAAAAAACGAATTACTTTTCCGTCTTCAGCCAAAATCACGTTTAAAAATACCTGTTTGGCTTCTTCCAAAAACGATTTCTTATCGGAATAACGGGACGAATAATGTCCCAAAATAAGCGTTTCCGCACCAGCATCACAGGCAGTTTGTGCGGCTTGCCGGGCGGTGGAATGCATCGTTTTTTCTGCCAAATCCTTATGGCTTTCCAAAAAAGTCGATTCGTGGTACAGCACTTTTGCTCCCGAAATTTCCGAAGCCAACTCCGGAAAATAAAGCGTGTCGCTACAATACGCATAACTCTGCGGTGGCAACGGGTCGAAGCTCAATTCAGCATTAGCAATTCGTTGTCCGCTGTTTGAAAGAATATCTTTTCCGTTTTTAATATTCTGATAATCACACACTTCCAATCCGTAAGAAAGAATCGCATCCATATTGAGCCGTCGTTCTTTTTCTTTTTCGGAAAACAAAAATCCGTTGGTGTATACCCTGTGCCGAAGCGGAATAGTCGTTACGGTTACTTTATCATCTTCAAAAATCAGTTCTTTTTCTTTCGATTCCAATTCGTGAAAATACAGCGGAAAGGAAGTCCATGCACCGCCGAGTTTGAGCAGCAACAAGATCGCTTCTTTGATGCCTTTTGGTCCGTAAATGTGTAATTCCGTTTCTCGTCCCAACAACTGAAATGTAGAAATCAACCCCGGCAAACCAAAAAAATGGTCGCCATGCAAATGCGAAATAAACACGTGTTTTATTCTCGAAAATTTAACATTCGCATTGCGTAATGCCACTTGGGTTGCTTCACCGCAATCCACCAAAAACAAGTGTCCCCGCATATCAACAACCTGCGATGACGGACGTGCATTCGCTCGCGGCGTAGCACTATGACAGCCTAATATCGTGATTTCCAATGTTTTTTATTTTTGTTTGATGTGGTTTGACTTTGTTTGATTCACTCTGGTAGCTGAACGTAGTCGAAGCCATTGTTCGATTTTGTTCAAACGGCGAAGCGGTCGAACATTTTCAAATTTCCAAATCTTCAAATTTCCAAATTATATTCCCAAATCCCGTTCGATTTCTTCCATCTCGATGATATCGTAGGCTTCCTCCTCGGTGGGGGCAAAACTTACTTCATTGGGTATCAGTCCATAATCAAGTTCTTCGCCGACAATAACCAATGATTTTTTGTTTTTCTTACGATGGTATTTTGAAATACTGACAAAGCAGGTCAAATCTTTACTATCCAAATCGGTATCGGATAATTTTACTATCAAATGCCGGTTTTGATAATGCTTTTTTTCTTCAAAATCGTTGGCAAACACACAGATTTCGTCCTTTGCCAATGTAATTATTTCCGTTCCGTTTTCTGCGAAAGTTTCCATAGTTATTTAATTTTTGAGGCTAACAGATAGATGACTGCCATACGGACAGCCACACCGTTTTCCACTTGGTTGAGTATGATAGATTGTTCAGAATCAGCTACTTCGCTTGTGATTTCAACACCTCGGTTAATCGGTCCGGGGTGCATCACGATGATTTTTTTGGGCAGCGAATTGAGGATTTCTCTTGTAAGCCCGTATTGCTGCACGTATTCCCGCGACGACGGAAAATAACTGATGTCGAGCCGTTCATTTTGTATCCGCAACATATTGGCAACATCGCACCACTCAAGGGCTTTACGAAGGTTGGTTTCCACCTTCACTCCTAATTCGCTTATATATCTCGGCATCAGCGTTTTAAGTCCGCAAACCATTACTTCCGCTCCCTGCTTCTGCAAGGCGAAAATATTGGAAAGAGCCACCCGCGAATGCAGAATATCGCCCACGATGACTACCTTCTTCCCTCCTACTCCGCCGAGTTTTTCGCGAATGGAATACGAGTCGAGCAATGCCTGCGTAGGGTGTTCGTGAGCACCGTCGCCGGCATTGACAATCGCCGCTTTGACGTGTTTGGACAGGAATACGCCCGCTCCGGGATTGGGGTGCCGCATCACGACCATATCCACCTTCATCGCAAGGATGTTATTAACCGTATCAATGAGCGTTTCGCCCTTCGTTACAGACGATTGCGATGCCGAAAAGTTGATAACGTCCGCCGAAAGCCGTTTTTCAGCCAGCTCAAACGACAGCTTGGTGCGGGTGCTGTTTTCAAAGAACAAATTGGCAATGGTAATATCCCGCAGCGAAGGAACTTTTTTTATCGGACGGTTGATGACTTCCTTAAAATGGTCGGCAGTTTCAAAAATCAAATCAATATCTTTCGGCGTTAAGTATTTGATTCCCAACAGATGGTTTACGCTCAATTCGCTCATAACAGGTTATATTTTTTCTTTATCAATTAGGTAAACGGCATCTTCTCCGTCGTTTTCTTTCCAATGCACCACCACCCGTTCTTGGTTGATGGCATCGACTTGCCGTCCCACATAATCGGGCTGAATGGGCAAATGACGGCTGAAACGGCGGTCGATGAGTGTCAGCAGTTCAATTTCCGACGGCCGTCCGAACGACTGAATGGCAGTAAGTGCCGAACGGATACTACGCCCTGTGAACAGCACATCATCAACAAAAACCACTTTTTTGTTCTCAACAATAAAGTCTATAGAAGTCGTATTGGCTTCGAGCGGTTTGCTTCCCCTGCGGAAATCGTCCCGGAAAAAAGTAATGTCGAGCAGTCCGAAATCTATTTTTTCAATTCCGTAATCCGATGCCAAGAGCTGTTGCAGACGCTTTGCCAAAAAAGCTCCTCTCGGCTGAATACCGATAAGTGCCGTCTGTACGAAATCATTGTGATTTTCAACGAGTTCACAACACAAACGGTGCAGAATGACATTCAATTCCGCTTCTGCCAGCAATTTTTTATTATGACTGTCCATAGGCATTGTTTTTTCGGTTAAAGTTTGAGTTGCTGTAGGTTTGTTCTCGCATCGGCATTGCCCTGCTGAGCCGAGAGTTCGTAATATTTTTTGGCGTTGGCACGGTCGCCGAGCATATAGTAGCACGAGGCACGGACATTGTTCGTCATTGCACTGAGCGATGCCCCGAGCCGTTCTTGGGTTGCCATATCGTCAAGGGCTTTTTTGTAATCTCCTGTGTGATAATAACTTATGGCTCTGAGTCCGTACCCCTCAATGTGGGCGGGAACTTTTTCTAAAAATGCCGTAAACTCAGGAATTGCTTTCGCATATTCTTTCCGAACGTAGGTTTGCACGGCTTGATTGAACATCGGCAGAAACTCATCTTGTTGCTGTCTCGATGTCAGTTTGTTGCGATTGTCGATAATCGTCTGGTTATCTGGAAAAAGCTCAAACGCTGCGTCCATCACGGTTTTTGCCGAATCGATTTGATTGTTTTTTTCGTACAGATGTGCCAATGCCGAAAATGCCTGTGCTTCATTTTTGTTTGTTTCCAAAAACGATTTCCATATTTCGATGGATTCGGGTTCACGTCCCAAGTTGTTCAAGGCGAACGTTTCCATATTGGCAGCCCCGAAAAAGTTGGGTTTTATTTCTCTTGCCGCATGTGCATATTTTCGGATGCTGTCAAAATTCTTTTCATCAGACGAAAAATACGACACTGCCGTGAAATATTCCTTACGGGCATCCCAAGGGCTGTAATCTATTGATTGTAAGATTTCTCGGGCTTTTTCAAACTTCTTTTCGTCAATCAGATAGCGGGCTTTTTCCACATCAACAGGCTCGGCAACAGCGGTAAGATTGGGAATTCTCGGATAGTTGTCAATCAAGAAATCGGACGGTGATTTGCTTTTCCTAACGCCCATACTTTCTTCTTTGACCATCCGCTGTATTTTCGACGAATCGAAGTACATTTTCTGCACGACTACATTTGCAAAATTGACCGAAATAAACACAATGCCAACCAATGCCGCCAAAAATCCGTTTACAGAGGGGGGGGGCGTTTTTCTTTTTGAAAAATACAAAACTGCCAAACCGACCGCTATTCCCACATAAATCGAGAAAAGTGACTGGATTTCGGGGCGGTCTTGCGGAAAGTTGAAAAACGCATCAAACGAATAGGCAAAAAGCCCGAAAAGTGGCAGGAAAAACCATTTTTCTTTTTCGCTATTTTTCTCAAAATAGGTTGCTTTTGCAAAATAAAAGGCTGCCAACACGAATATCGCCACGAATGCCAAGCCCCCCAAAATCCCCGTTTCGGCAGGAATTTCCAAGAAATCGTTGTGGTTTTTATACATATATATGTAGTGCGGACTGTATTTGTTTTCGTATTCCAGATAGCGTACCTTCCAATTTCCGATGCCCACACCGAGCAACGGGTCTTTCTGTATCATCTCTACGGACGTTTTCCAAGCGGTCAAACGCAGGTTATTACTCATATTGTCCGTATCGGTAATGGTGGATAACCGCCCTGTAAAACTCGTTGCATCGCGGCTTTCTTTCGGGTACATGACCTGTTGCACAAACGTAAAAACGCCAAATGCCAGCAATACCAACACCAAATGCCCACCGGCTTTGAACGCAGTTTCTTTCTTTTTTAACAGAAAATAATTCAATGCGGCATACACCAACAGCACCGCCATCGTAATCATTGTTGCCAGATAAAACGCCCTCGTACTCATAAAAAGTACCGCAATGGTAGCGATAAGAAGTCCGATACCGCCAAAAATACGTAACCAATTCCGTTGGAAATAAAACAGCCAAACGGCAAACGGAAGTTTGATGAAAATCGCCGATGCCAAAATATTTTTATTGGAATACGAACCTTTAATCGTTCCGTCCGTACCAATCCCCTTCACGATTTTGGACACGCCTTCAAAGGTTTGCACAGCATCAATAAAAAGCATAAAAGTCATCGCTGCCGCCAATGCCGTGATGCTTTTGGGGTTGTACACCACAAAAACGGATACCATCCAAGCCCCTGCAAAAGCCGTGAAAATTTTAAAAAAATGAAGAATTCCCTCCTCTACATTGATGACTTTAGCAAACGACAACAGGGCGAAAACCAGCATCACGCTGTACGCAATTCCTATTTTATTGAAGAAAAAACCAAATAAACTACGGTGCGTTTTCCGGAAATCTTTGATGAAGAAAACCAGTCCGCCGACGACCAAATTGAGTATCGCAAAGGTGTAAAACTTAGGAGCGTTTGAGTCAAAAGCCCTCCAATTGGGCGTAAGCACCGTTACGTAACCATATGCAATCAAAATCACAGCCGACAACATACCAAGCACCGTATTACCTCCCGTTTTCTCCCGAACTTCTGTTTTTTTCGGGGGCGTTGTCCTCGCAGGTTGGCGGTGCGTTGGCGGTGTTTGTGAAACTACCGTGTGAGTCCGCTGGTATCTTGTTTTTTTAGCCATTTTAAGCAACTGATTTACAATTAATTACGTTTCTCGATTTTAACACATACCTTCATATTCCGAAGTTATCGGCATTTTGAAAAACTACCGTTTCGGTAATTCCTCTACAAATTTATGAATTACTGATGAATTTTAATAGTATTTCGGCTATAATTTAGGCAAAAATACTTCTGCCAGCATACATCTTGCACTTCCTCCTCCGCAGGTTTCTATCGTTTCAAGGTCGGCATATATAATCGGTGCGTGCTTCTCGATAGTGGCTATCTGTTCCGGACGGAGGCTGTTGTAGGCAGCTTGGCTCATCACCCAATACGGCTGATTGTCAGCACCTAACACTTGCAACATATTCCCTGCAAAGCGGTGCATCTGTGCTGCCGAAATCGTCAGGATTTCCTTACCGTCACTTTTTAAATGTTCTACGACGGCTTTACGTTCTTTTTTGTCGGCGATACTTTCCGTACATACCACCGCCAGCGTGTCGCCTACCGCCATCATCACATTGGTATGATAAATCAATTCTTGATTGCCGTCCACCGCCTGAAATGCTTTGAAAATCACGGGCGTAAACTCAAAATCTTCACAAAATTCGATAAACAAATCCTCATCGGCACGTGGCGATAAGGCACAATACGCCTTGCGGTTTACGCGGTCAAGCACCATGCTTCCCGTACCTTCCAAGAATACGCCTTCTTCTTCGGCTTCGGTATAATCATACACATTTTCGATAGCTAATCCGCTCTCTTCCAAGGTTTCCAAAATATCTTCACGGCGTTCGCGACGGCGGTTTTCGGCGAACATCGGGTATAGGGCGATGTTGCCGTTTTCATGAAAACTGACCCAGTTGTTCGGGAAAATGGAATCAGGCGTATCTTGGGCTTCGATGTCGTCGACCACTACCACGTTCACGCCTACCGCCCTGAGTTTTTCGGCGAATTGGTCAAATTCCTTCTGAGCTTTTTCGTTGATTAATTTATCGGAAGCCGAAAGTTCCGTTTGGAAATAATTGTTGACCGCCGTCTGTTCGTTCATACGGAAACGTACCGGGCGAATCATCAGTATTGTATTGGTTAATTGTCTCATAAACTATTGTTTTTAAGTTAGTTATCGTATAAAATTAAATTCTGCAAAGTGGCAGTGTTGAGCATCGTAACAATCCTTCCTGCTTGGCAATTTCGGCATACGGAATTCTTTCAACCGTAAATCCGTTCATTTCCAACCAATGGTTCAGCCGTGTAAAATTCCGTTCGGAAACAACCACACCGGTATCAATCGAAAAAACGTTACTGTTCATATCGTACATTTCATCTCTTGTGATGTGGAAAAGGTTTTCTTTCCCAAATAAACCGACAAGATATTGATAATCAGCTTTATTTCTAAATCCGTCTTGGTAAATAATTCCTTTATTTTTCCCTACGGGTTGGAAACAACAGTCCAAATGCAACGCATTATCCCGTGCTTCGGTATTTGATTTTACGAGGTCAAATTCTTTCACTATCGTATTGGGAAACAGCGATTTGATAAACTCCACGCCTTCCATGTTCGTCCGTGCGGTGATATGTTGCTTATAATCGGCACCTTTGTATGTTCCGATGAAAATATGGTCATTCCAAAGCATCACATCGCCCCCTTCGATATGAACTTCGTCGGGCGGTACGATGATTTTTTCGGACGGAATTTGCTGTAATATGTATTGTATGGCTTCAAATTCGTCTTCTCTGTCGGGTAAAATATTGGCTTCGATGAATTTATCTTCAATCACAAAACCGATATCTCTTGTAAAAATCTGATTGCAATTGCTGATGATTTTGGGGCGGAACACTTCTACACCGTATTTTTTCAATACGGTATCGAACGCATTCATTTCCATAACCATATCTTTTTCAACGGGATACGTTCCCGCTTTGATATGCTCCGCCGACTTGGGGTCATACGCATCTTCCAATAGCGGTGTCGCTCCGTTATCGGTTGCCGTTCCTAAAATCACTGCTTTCAGGCGGCTTGTTTCGTCCGTTATGTGTAAATCTATCATAATTATCCTCTTCGTTTTTATTGCATTTAAACCTGTATTTATCTAAATTGATTTTATTAAACAAATAATTTATCTGTTTTTAAATCATTTCATCACCTTTAAAATCTAAATAAACTGCTAAAAAATATCTTTATCCCGATATAATATCTAAAACATCTATTCGCTTTAAGCCAACAAATATAAAAAAAAGCCTCGTGAAATGACGAGGCTTTTGACTATTTTTTTTAACGAGACGGTGGTGGGGGTGGCGGTGGTGGTAGTTTTATTCCGTACTTTTCCTCGAAAGCTTTCCGTTTTTCTTTGGTCGAAATATCTTCCGTGAACTCGTTGCCGTTTTCATCAACGAGCGTGGCGATGACTTCCCGTCCGTCAGCTCCCCGAATGCCTTTGATTTTGACGGCAATTGAAGAAGCTTGATTTTGCTGCTTCTCCAAAATCGGCGGTGGTGGCGGTGGTGGCGGTAATTTTATTCCGTACTTTTCCTCGAAAGCTTTCCGTTTTTCTTTGGTCGAAATATCTTCCGTGAACTCGTTGCCGTTTTCATCAACGAGCGTGGCGATGACTTCCCGTCCGTCAGCTCCCCGAATGCCTTTGATTTTGACGGCAATTGAAGAAGCTGAAGACTTTGTTTCTTTTTGAGACTTGGTATCTTGTGCGTAATTTTTTTCGCAAACGAACAATATCGTCAGCAATACCAATGGAATCAAACACGCTTTTTTAAGACGGCTGATGGCGGGATTGGGTGTTCTCTGTAACATAATAATTCTTTTTTTTGTGGTTAAATAGCCAAAATTACTTGTCAGCACATACGGTTCAGGACTGTTTTTGTACAATAAAAGTTGCTGATAATCAGTGCTGTCAGCCGTTTTCCGGACAACGGCATCATCTGCCAGAAACTCGTGGTTGGTACGGATAGCCTTACCGAAAAGATATACCGCCGGATGAAACCAACACACAGCTTTTACGATTTCCGCCAGCAGAATGTCAACGGAATGTTTCTGCCGCACGTGCGACAGTTCGTGGATTAGAATTTTTTCGTCATATTTATCTGATTTATATATGAATACATAGTTAAAAAACGAATACGGAAGTTGTTTTTCAGATAAAAAAACAAACGTTGCGATGCCTTGTTTTTCTTTTTCGGAAACAGAAATTCTGCGAAATAACACATACATATTTTTCAAAAAACGGAAAAGAAAACAACCCGCAACCGAAAAATATCCTATGAAAAAAAACATTTCCCAAACAGAAAATGAAGTTTCGGTTGTATTTTTTGCCAAAAAAGGAACTGTATCTTTAATCATTTCGCCCGACGAAGCCACTTCCCACGGATTTGCAAAAGGTAGCGGTACGGTTAGCAAAGGGATGAAAAATGTACCCAACAAAGCCGACAACAGAAAAAAACGGTTCAGTACAAACGTTTTTTCGTTTGCCAAGAGGAAGCGGTACAATGCGTAAAGAATACCGCCACACACCAGAGTTCTAATCAGATACGCTGTCATCATCTTGTTTTTTTAGTTGTTTGTCCACGATTTTTTTCAGTTCTTCCCATTGCTTCCTGTCCATCGGAATTTCTTTCGCAAAAAAAGAAGCAAACTGAATCGCCGAATCATCAAAATAATCACGTATCAAATGCTTCACTTTTTTAGAAAAATATGACGGTTTTTCCACCAGCGGAAAGTATTCGCGTGAGCTTCCACGTTGCGTAAAGCTGACCATTTGCTTGTCTTGCATCCGCTTGAGAAGCGTTGCCACCGTTGTCGGGGCAGGCTTGGGGTCGGGATAGGCTTCAATCAATTCTTTGAGATAAGCCGTTTTTTTCTGCCACAAATATGCCATAAGCTGTTCTTCCGATTTCGATAATTTTTCCATTTCTACACGTATAGATTATTTTCTACAAATGTAGAAATAAAGTTTTAAAAAAAACGCCGTTTATTATTTTTAACTTTTGTTTAATATACGGCGTTTATTATTTCCCTTTCGGGGAATGCTTATCGTTTTTCTATACCAACATACGCTCTTTCGGGGCTTCCTACGTATACCTGACGCGGACGACCGATAGGTTCTTGCCCTTGACGCATCTCCTTCCATTGGGCAATCCAGCCCGGCAAACGACCGATGGCGAACAGCACGGTGAACATTTCCACGTGCATTCCCAATGCCCGATAGATGATGCCCGAATAGAAATCCACATTCGGGTAGAGGTTTCTCGATTTGAAATATTCGTCCTCAAGTGCCACTTTTTCCAAATGCTTGGCGATGTCAAACACAGGATCATCAATGCCTAACGATTGTAATACATCGTCGGCGGCAGCTTTGATGATTCTGGCTCGTGGATCGAAATTCTTGTACACCCGGTGTCCGAAGCCCATCAATCGGAATGGGTCGTCTTTATCTTTGGCCTTATTGATAAATTTATCTACATCGCCACCGTCTTCTTTTATCTGGTCGAGCATTTCCACAACCGCTTGGTTTGCTCCCCCGTGAAGCGGTCCCCAAAGTGCCGAAACTCCGGTAGAAATCGACGCAAAAAGCCCCGAATGCGACGAACCTACCAACCGCACCGTAGAGGTGGAACAATTCTGTTCGTGGTCACCATGAAGAATTAACAGTTTATTCAACGCACTGACTACACGGGAATTAACCACATATTTCTCTGTCGGAATGGCAAACATCATTTGCAATATATTCTCAATATATCCCTGTTCATTATTATAGTAATTGAGCGGCAATCCTTCACGACGGCGGTACACCCAAGTGGTCAAAACGGTAAACTTGGCGATGGTTTTGCAAACCGCTTCGTACAAATCTTTCTCACAATGTACGTCAACCGACTTCGGATTAAAAGCCGTCAACGCACTTGTTACAGCCGAAAGTACGCCCATCGGGTGTGCCGATTTCGGGAAACCGTCAAGAATATCTTTCATTTCCTCATGCACGAGCGTGTATTTATGAATGGTCTTGTGGAATTTATCCAACTCCGTTTTGGTAGGAAGCTCTCCAAACACCAATAAATAAGCTACTTCAAGAAAACTTGCATTCTCTGCCAAGTCTTCAATATTATAGCCACGATATCTCAGAACCCCTTTTTCTCCATCCAAAAATGTAATCGCACTCTTGCACGACCCCGTATTTTTGAATCCCGAATCCAAAGTTATCAAACCTGTCAAGGCTCTCAATTTTTCAATATCAATTCCCTTTTCGTTCTCTGTTCCTGTTACGATAGGAAATTCATATTCTTTACCGTCAAAAATTAATTTTACTGTTTCAGACATAGCGATATAATGTGTTTTATACGTTGTTGTTATGTCGCTAACTTACGAAAATATTCTTGAATAAAAGAGGTTTTCAAGAATAAAAATTTCATTTTTTACAAAAGCCCACATAACTAACTAATAAACAGTAGTTTAAAATGTAAATGCAAAAAATGTTATTCATTTTGTATACTCTTCAAAAAAATCATTTTTACATTTCCTCTACTTTTTAGGGTCTTTACTTTTTCAGAATAATCGTTTTTTAGTACAAATAAGATAATTAACGTGAGTTCTATGTAACAAGTTGCTGATTATTAGCATCTTATTTTCGCGGAAGCCCTCACCCCCAACCCCTCTCCCTTATGTGAGCGAAAGCGAGGAAGTTTTAGGGGTTGGGGTGAGGGAATTAAAGCGTTGATTTACAATGTTTTTTTATATCGAACTCACGTTAATTAATAAGCGTTTACGACCGTATTCTTCAAATATTTTTATTTTTGTTGGAAGATTTCCAATAAATTTCAAAAAATGAACTTTTGGTTTATTCGATAACAGCCAGAAGAAAAACCGCACCGGCAACAACGGTTTTGTGAAGCAGCGGGATTGATTTTTTTTTCGTGATTTGGCAAAAAAAAAGTAAGGTTTCAATGAAACAAAAAAATCCCCAAACTTAGTAAAAGTTTGAGGACTTAAAAAGAAGGCGGCG
>JAUNTM010000075.1 GCA_030538675.1 Capnocytophaga sp. | reverse complement strand
GTACTACAAAAAATAAAAAAAGAAACTTTTTCATGGTAATGTTTTATGCCGTTTTAACAGTGTTTTACAAGTAACAAACGGATGCCAATCAAGGGATTACTTACCCAACCACTTGGACAGTGAGCGTTTTATCATATTGCCTACCCCCGGTTTGACAATATCGATACCCAAACCAAAATTACTATCGGCGACTTTATGATAATCTTCTTTGAGCTTTCCGATTTTGTCTTGAGGAATTTCCACATTGGTAACAGGATCGTACGTTATATACGCTGAACCGCCGTGTTTGTGGATATTTTTCTTGATAACGTGATGGAAATATTCATCCTGAATATCAGCTTCTTGTATCGTATATCTTTCTTTGGTATCAATATCAAGGTCGGTGGATATGTTGATTTCATAACGTTCGCTTTCAAATCCGTGCCAAAAAGTATAATCACGGCTATTGAAATCACGAACGTTGTTCTTCAGAACATTGTGGTCAAAATACATTAAAAATTGTTGCCCTTTTATATCTGTAAAATAAGGTTGTAACAATTCCGCACGAAAACGAATCGTCAGTTCGTTGAGGTCGGGGTCATCGTTTTCTATTTTTATCTCGGGTTGGGTGAAGATGGTACGGATATCTTCAATTTTGCGGTCACTGACGAAATTCAGACAATAAAATAAAGAATTCATCCACGAGTCGAGTATTTCCCGTTTGTTCGTATTTTTGAAATATGCACGAATGTTATTGGCTCGATTGTAGCGATAAATCGATTGGAGTTCGATGTATCCTTTACCTTCTTTGACGTGGTAATTAATGATTTCATCCAAGCAATATTTCGCATAGCGGTGCGGCTTTCGGTATGACAAATCGGCATCGGCCGCTATACGGAGGTAGTGATAAAATTGGATAAAACTACGATTTTCCAACAATCCTTTTTCGTCGGTAATGGTCGGGTCTATAAAATATTCGTTCCCGTTGTGTTCTATCCGTACGATGACATGGTTGAACGATAAAGGCGATGGAAGGTAATATTTCATATAAAAATCAGCCCGGTAATTAACCAAAATAATATCCGATGACACACCGATATAATCAAGCAAAACTTTGATCAACAATGATTTAGCTTTACAATCACCTTGTTTGCTCTGGTACGTAACACCTGCCGGCTGTGGTTTGTGTCCGTTCATTTCGGCAGCGTCATAGATGTATTTTATTTGATTTTGAACATATTCGATAGCCCATTTTATTTTATGTTCCAATCCGCCAATGGCATCGAGCTCTTTTCGCAATTCGGGAGCAAAAGACAGCCCTGCCGCCTCACGGATAGGAGCTTCATACAAAGGATAAACAAAATTGGAAATACTACGCCAATCCGAATCGGTTGCAAAATCAATAAAAGAATATATCTCCCGATTGGCATCTACAGGATTGGTGTAGTTTTCATAATGAATATCGAACCGCCCACCCGGTTTGATAATTTCTTTTTCTGAAGGAATTACATTCCCCTGTTCATCACGGAAGAAAAACCGTTGGAACGCGATAGGTTTGGACGTATTGTTGAGCAGAGAATGTTGATAATGAGCGTATCCCCAATACACATCGGGAGACGAGGAGACCGATTTCATAAATTGATTGCGGATGACTTCTTTCTTACCGTACGTATTCTCTTGTGTACGTTCGATGACAATGGTGTCATGAAGGCGAAGGTCTTGGATTGAAATATTAATTTTTTTAGAATTGCTATACACACCGGATCTGCTTTGTTCCTCACTATCAAATACTTTGATGCGTGTATCGGGCATTTTATCGATGTATTCCCCATTGCGGATTACAGCTATCCGATGAAAAAACAAGGTTGAAAATTCTTCGAGATACACATCTTCCACCGACGCAACTTCCATATTGCGAGGCTGACTCAAGGAATATACCAAAATGGAATAATCGCTATTGTTTTTGTCTGTGTAATTGAGTATGCAATTTCTCAGGTAACAAAAATCTTTACCGTCATTCATCATTTCTTCAGAAAAATCGGTTTCCTGAACCAGTCCCACCAATTCTTTGTCGGAAATTTGCATCGCCCAATCGGGGGCTTGTGTGAAAAAAAACTTTTCGTCTGTCTCGTTCATAAGTTTGTTTAATTTAGAAAGCAAATATACTGATTTTGCAAATACAATACCGCTACAATGATAAAAATATAAGGCAAAGAGTAACTGGTATCATAAAAAAAATGTATCTTCGCAATAATAATCAAGAAGAAAGAATTATGGTTACGTTTTTATCAAAATCGCTCGTTACGGACGTAATAGAGCAAGACGCACGCAGGCTTTTTGCACAGCTGAGCCGCCGCCATCAAGTGCCACTTTCAGAGCTTTTCAGCGATGGCAATACCGCAACGGTCGCCGCTTATATTGAGGACGGACGCTTGCGCGGCATGGCTTCTATGGCTGTCTACAAAGTTATTTCAGGACACAAAGGCTGGATAGAAGACGTGGTGGTCGATGAGACCCAACGAGGAAAAAGCATCGGGCGCAAACTCATACAAGCGCTTGTAGAACACGGAAAATCAATCGGTTTGGGCGAAATACTACTTTTTACCGATATGCAAAAAGAAGCTGCGATATGCCTTTATGAAACAGAAGGTTTCCGGCAAAAAGGAGTCGAAGTTTTTGTTAATGCCTTGAAAAATATGTATCCGAAAGAATAATCAAATGAAAATACAACTTTTATAATGGAAAATATTAAAATATATCACAACGCTCGTTGTTCCAAATCGCGTTGTGGATTAGAATTAGTCAAAAATTCAGGGCAGCCTTATACTATTGTCAATTATCTCGAACAACCTCCGGCTGCCGACGAACTGAAAATTATTTTGTCAAAATTGAAAATACCGCCTATCGAATTGGTTCGGAAAAAGGAAACTATTTGGAAAGAAAAATTTGAAAATCAATCGCTTACCGACGAACAAATAATTCAAGCAATGGCAATGTATCCCAAACTGATAGAACGCCCAATTGTGGTGTTGGGCGATAAAGCTGTCATCGGTCGTCCGCCTGAGAATATCGAAAATTTGTTGAAAGAAAATCAATAGATTTGACAAAAAAAAATTAAAAATCGGCAGAAATACGGCTTCTACCGATTTTTTTTTAATTTCCTATCCGATAATCATACTCAAAGCGATACGCTTGCGGGATTCGTCAATTTCGATGACTTTGACCATTACATGCTGGTGCATTTTCACGACCTCGTTTACATCGGCAACGTAGCCCTCTTTGAGTTGTGATATGTGTACCAAACCGCTTTCTTTTATTCCGATGTCAACAAAACAACCGAAAGCTGTGATATTATTCACAATTCCGGGGATGACCATCCCGACACGCACATCGGCAAAAGTGGTCAGGTCGGAAGCAAATTCAAAGACTTTGGCAGTTTTCCGGGGGTCTAATCCCGGTTTTTTTAGTTCGTTGAGAATGTCTTTCAGAGCCAATACGCCTATATCGTCAGTGATGTATTTTTGAATGTTTATTTTGGCTATAAGTTCTTCATTTCCAATCAATTCTTTGGCGGAATTGAGGTTTAGGTCTTTTGCCATGCGTTCTACTATGGCGTAGGCTTCCGGGTGTACTGCCGAATTGTCAAGCGGATTTTCGGCATTGTGTATGCGGACAAATGCGGCGGCCTGTTGGTAGGCTTTTTGTCCAAAACGAGGTACGTTGAGCAATTCGTTCCGGCTGGCAAACGTACCGTATTCGCTACGATACGCTACAATGTTTTCTGCCATTTTTTCGCCTATCCCCGACACGTACGAGAGCAAGGCTTTGCCTGCCGTATTGAGGTTAACACCTACTGAATTGACGCATCTAACGACCACGTTATCAAGCTCTTCTTTGAGTTTTGTTTGGTTTACATCATGTTGGTATTGCCCCACACCGATAGCTTTCGGGTCGATTTTGACCAGTTCGGCGAGTGGGTCGGAAAGGCGTCGCCCGATGGAAACCGCCCCGCGAACGGTAACGTCATAATTCGGAAATTCGTCACGAGCTATCTTGGAAGCCGAATATACCGAAGCGCCTGCTTCGCTGACCACAAAAACTTGTAACGGACGGTCAAACTGTATTTTTTTGACAAACAATTCGGTTTCGCGTGAGGCGGTACCGTTGCCGATAGAGATGGCTTCTATTTTATACGAATTGACCATTGATTTGAGTTTTTTCATCGCCATGCCCGTGTCTTTTTGTGGCGGATGCGGATAGATGGTTTCGTTGTAGAGGAGGTCGCCTTTTTCGTCCAAACACACGATTTTGCATCCCGTTTTGTATCCCGGATCGATGGCGAGAATGCGTTTTTCCCCGAAAGGCGATGCCAAAAGTAGCTGTTTGAGGTTTTCGGCAAAAATCGCAATAGCCTTGTCATCGGCGTTGGCTTTGGCTTCTTGCAGCACTTCGTTGGAAATCGAGGGAGCGAGCAAGCGTTTGTAGCTGTCGGCAACCGCATCAAAAAGGAAATCGGCCGTTGCTCCTTCTTTTTTCACTACATTTCCGTCGATAAAATCCAGTGCTTCATCTTTATCCACCTCGACTTTTATTTTTACAAAACCTTCATTTTCAGCTCTTAGCATAGCTAATACACGATGCGAAGGGGCTTTTGCCAGATTTTCTTCCCAATCAAAATACATTGAAAATTTCTGGGCTTCTTCCGCTTCATTTTTAGCTTTGACCACCTGCGATATGATGTTGGATTTGCGGGCATACATTCGGCGTAATCCTTTGCGGATGTATGGATTTTCACTAATCCATTCGGCAATAATGTCAGAGGCTCCTTGCAAGGCTTCTTTTTCATCGGCAACGTCTTTGTTAATGTATTTTGACGCTTCAAGTTGCAGATTATCAGTGCGTTGTGCCATTATGATTTTTGCCAGAGGTTCCAATCCTTTTTCTTTTGCGATGTCGGCACGGGTTTTCTTTCGCTTTTTGTAAGGCAGATACAAATCTTCGAGTTCGCTTAGGATGAAGCAGTTCGCTATTTTTTCTTGCAACGAATCGGTGAGTTTTCCCTGTTCCTCTATGCTTGCGAGGATACTTTCTTTCCGCTTGACGGTATTTTCATAGTCGTTTTGCAATTTGGCGATTTGCTCGATGGCTATTTCATCCAAATTTTGGGTTTTGTCTTTGCGATAACGCGCTATGAAAGGAATCGTACATCCTTCAGAAAATAATTGCAATGCCGCTTCAATTTGTTTGACTGTAATGCTATTTAATTGATTTTGAATAAATTGTGTATTTGTCATTAACGATGAGAATGGTTATGTAAATTTCTTTTTTTGCAAAAATATTTCTTTTTCTTTTTGTGAACTATCATGACGATAAAATTATGATTTATTTTGTGCGATATAATTTCCAATCTATTATGGGATAAATAGGTAGCGTGTACTATATTTTTTTGGCGGCAGTTATTGCCTTAACTATTGAAAAATGAATGTTTCTGCAAAAAAAATAAAAAAAATCTTTCATACATATATTTTTTTTCGTACTATTGCACCGTATTTCAGTGCTATCTATCAACGAAGTATTACCTCTTCATAAAAAAAATAGGAAAATATCAATCTACGACGCTGGAATTCTCTATTTAAAACTAACAATTCATTAATCTACATGTTTGAAATTCTTGACTTAAAATCAATGAAGCTACCTGCCTTGCAGGAAATAGCTCAGGAAATGAAAATTCCTAAATTTCGCAGCTTCAACAAACTCGATTTGATTTATCAAATACTTGATTATCAAGCGTCTAATCCTGAAGGGGAACCTTCTAAAGCGGATGCTGCTTTTACCGTATCCGGCCCCGATTCGAATATCGTGCGACAACGCAAAAAAAGAACTCGTACGCCTCGTAATCCATCAGAAAATAAAGCCATATTTACGACCAAAAAAGACGAGTTCATTAATATCACTTCTGCAGCACCTACGGTAGTTGTTCCGGAGGAATATTTGAAAGATACTGATACAGAGAGCTATAAACTGCCTGAAAAAGAAGAAATTCAAACTTCTAAAACAGATCCCAAGCAAGGCAAAAAACAGTATCAGAAGAAAAATAAGACCAAAACGAGTACCAATCATTCACAAAACTCGAATCAACCCAACACCAGCCCTTCCGTATCAAATCCTACACCTCAGGTAAACAATGCCAACCGAAATAATCCGAACAATCCGAATTATGTAGGTAACCAAAATAATGCGAATAGTGGGAATAGTGGGAATAATGCGAGCAGTGGAAATACTGTCAATTCTGAGAACTTCGATAAGGAAAAGAAAAACCGCTATCGTTCGCCCGATTTTGAGTTTGACAGTATTGTAGAATGTGAAGGCGTTCTTGATATTATGCAAGACGGTTACGGTTTCCTTCGTTCGTCGGATTACAATTATTTGGCATCGCCCGATGATATTTACGTATCGCAATCACAAATCCGTCTTTTCGGACTGTACACAGGCGACACCGTTTTAGGGACGGTACGTCCGCCAAAAGAAGGTGAAAAATATTATCCGCTGATTAAAGTGATAAAAATTAACGGATTAGACCCCCAGACGGTACGCGACAGGGTTTCTTTCGAACATCTTACCCCATTATTTCCTAACGAAAAATTCAAATTAGCCGAAAAGCAAAGTACTGTTTCCACACGGATTATTGATTTGTTTTCGCCTATCGGAAAAGGGCAGCGCGGTATGATTGTTGCACAGCCTAAGACAGGTAAAACGATGTTACTCAAAGATATAGCCAACGCCATATCGGTCAATCACCCCGAAGTATATTTGATGGTATTGCTCATTGACGAGCGTCCTGAAGAGGTTACAGACATGCAACGCAACGTACGGGGCGAAATCATCGCTTCGACCTTCGACAAAGAAGCATCGGAGCATGTACGTATTGCCAACATCGTCCTCGAAAAAGCCAAACGCCTTGTGGAATGCGGTCATGATGTAGTCATATTATTAGACTCGATTACCCGATTGGCACGGGCCTACAATACCGTACAACCCGCTTCGGGAAAAATACTGACAGGCGGGGTAGATGCTAATGCTTTGCACAAACCCAAACGCTTCTTCGGAGCTGCCCGTAACATTGAGAACGGTGGTTCGCTATCAATTATTGCTACGGCACTGACCGAAACAGGCTCAAAAATGGATGAGGTTATTTTTGAAGAATTCAAAGGAACAGGGAATATGGAATTACAACTCGACCGCCGTATCTCCAACCGCCGTATCTTCCCGGCGATTGACCTCATATCGTCTTCTACGCGCCGTGATGATTTACTTCTTGACGAAAAGACGCTTCAGCGAATGTGGATAATGCGCAAATACCTTGCCGATATGAATCCTATTGAAGCTATGGAGTTTATGGAAAACCGAATCAAGCAAACTAAAAACAACGAAGAGTTTTTAATTACGATGAATCAATAAGAAACAGTATTTCAGTGAGTTATCATCGTTACTAATAGTACATGAAAAAGGCTGTCCGAAAAATTTGGACAGCCTTTTTTGATGTGATTTATTTTTGTTTATTCACGTGGAATGCGACCAAGCCGTCGATAGGTTTACGCAAGACCACCCCGAGTTTCAAATTGTTTTCGGCAAGTACTTCGGCAAGAATATCTTGCAGATAAAAAGCGATGCTTCCCACAAAACTTATCGGCACATCGTAGCGGGCTTCGTACTGCGTAATCCAGTGGTCTACAAAAAGTTGCATTCCGTTGCGGATGATAGTTCGGCAGTAATCGTGTCCTTTGTTTTCTACGATAAACTTGGCAAATGTAGCCAGATAGCTGTTCGGATTGGGTAGTTTGTAAAGATGGTTTTTGATAACATCGGAATTGAGGTCGTATTGACTTTCAAATTTTTCCGCCAATTCTTTTGGCATTTTATTGAAATAATAATCGATGATAAGACGGCGGCCGTAGAAGTTTCCGCTCGATTCGTCCATCAAAATATACCCGAGCGAATCCACCGCCTGTACAAGTTCCTGACCGTTCCAGTACGAACAGTTCGAGCCCGTTCCTAAGATACAAACGATAGCTTTGTCTTCAGGCCTTGTAGTAGCATATACCGCTGCAAACGTATCTTCTTTGACTTCTATTTTAGCATTTTTAAAGAATGATTTCAGAAGACGGTCTACAAACGAACGTCCGCGCTCTGTACCACAACCCGCACCGTAGAAATATACTTCGGCTACGGCATCACGGTTTTCGTACAATTGGTAATTGTTGGTAATTCGTTCTATAAAAATCTCTTCGGTAAGTACTTCGGGGCTTAATCCTAAGGTCTGCGTGAAGAAAAGTTTTTCACCCTGCTTGTTCAAGGCTGTCCAATCGGCTTTGGTAGCGCCACTATCTATAATAAATATCATGTAGTTTGTTTTTTTAGCAATTCCGTCCCACTTCCCGCAACTCATGTTTTTCTATTTCGTATCGCAACAAAACATTTCTTTTCGTCATTGGAAAAGTAAAAAAACGAAATCAAATTAATAAAAAAAAAGCTGCCTGTATGTACACAAACAGCTTTTTGTAAAATTTGGATTATAATGTAGCGATGTGCTGAGCCAAATCTACCAACTTGTTAGAGTAGCCGGCTTCGTTATCGTACCAAGAAACTACTTTGAAGAAGTTTTCGCTCAAACCGATACCTGCTTTTTCATCATAAATAGATGTTTTTTTGCAACCGATAAAGTCTTGAGATACAACGAGTTCGTCAGTATATCCTAAGATGCCTTTGAGTTCGCCTTCCGAAGCGGCTTTCATCGCTTTGTTGATTTCCGCCATGGAAGTTGCTTTTTTGGTTCTTACGGTAAGGTCAACCACCGATACGTCGGCAGTAGGAACGCGGAATGCCATACCTGTCAATTTTCCGTTAAGTTCAGGAATTACTTTTCCTACGGCTTTGGCAGCGCCTGTTGATGAAGGGATGATGTTCAAAAGTGCTGCACGCCCGCCTCTCCAGTCTTTCTTAGACGGACCATCAACGGTCAATTGCGTAGCTGTTGTAGCGTGAACTGTCGTCATCAAAGCCTCTTCAATTCCGAAGTTGTCATTGATTACTTTAGCGATAGGCGCCAAGCAGTTGGTAGTACATGAAGCGTTCGATACGATAGTGTCGGCTGCGGTGGCTTTTGTATGGTTTACACCCATTACGAACATCGGCGCATCGGCTGACGGTGCAGAGATAACTACTTTTTTAGCTCCGGCATTGATGTGATATTGTGCTTTTTCAAGCGTAGTGAAAATACCGGTACATTCTGCCACGATAGTCGCCCCGATGGCATCCCATTTCAAGTCGTTAGGGTCTTTTTCGGCAGTGATGCGTACCACTTTTCCGTCTACCACGAGGTTTCCGTCTTTCACTTCCACGTTGCCGGGGAAAGTTCCGTGAACTGAATCGTATTTCAAAAGGTAAGCGATATAATCCACATCAAGCAAGTCGTTGATTCCGACAACTTCTACATCCGGTCTTTCGTAGATAGCTCTAAATACAAGACGTCCGATACGTCCAAATCCGTTAATTCCAATTTTTAATGTTGACATAATTGTTTATTTTATGTTATAAATATTACTACTAATTTACTTTTTACGTACTCATGATTTCTGCCACGCGGAGCAATTCCATATCTATTTTGGATTGTCCTTTGATGGCTTTTTCGAGTGGTGTGAGCGTCATTTTGTCGTTATTGAGTCCCACCATATAATTTGATTTTCCTTCGAGCAATGACTCTACCGCCATAACTCCCATGCGGCTTGCCAGCACACGGTCAAAGCACGACGGAGCTCCGCCACGCTGCATGTGCCCGAGTACCGATACACGCACATCGTAATCAGGGTGGTGTTGCTCTACGTATTCTTTCAGTTCAAATACGTTTTTGCCGATATTATCGCCTTCGGCAACCACCACGATACTCGATGTTTTTCCGCTGGTACGGCTGTTTTCGAGTGATTCGAGCAGTCTTTTGAGTCCGATGTTTTCTTCAGGAATCAATATTTCTTCCGCTCCTGCACCCACGCCCGTATTGAGTGCGATATGCCCGGCATCACGCCCCATTACTTCTATGAAAAACAGACGGTTATGCGAGCTTGCCGTATCACGGATTTTGTCAATGGCATCAATTACGGTGTTGAGAGCCGTATCATAACCGAGCGTATGCGACGTTCCGTAGATATCGTTGTCAATCGTACCGGGGATTCCCATCACGGGGAAATTATGTTCTTGGTTGAAAAGCAATGCTCCTGTAAACGAACCATCACCACCGATGACGACTAGTGCATCAACACCTTGTTTTTTAAGGTTTTCGTAGGCTAATTTGCGTCCTTCAATAGTTCTGAAATCTTTAGAACGGGCTGATTTTAAGAATGTTCCGCCACGGTTTATCGTATCGCGGACACTGCGTGCGTTGAGTTCCACAAAATCGCCTTCAATCATGCCTTGGTAGCCTCTGTACACGCCCAAAGCCTCTACTCCGTGGTACGCACAAGTACGCACTACGGCACGGATAGCAGCATTCATGCCCGGAGCATCGCCTCCGGAAGTAAGTACCGCTACTTTTTTTATTTTTTTATCTGACATTACATTTATTTTTTCGACCGTAAAATTACTACTTATTTTTCGATTAATCGGACTTTCAAACCTTTTTTTGTCTAAAAATCGACTTTATCGTTTTAGGCTGCGTAATATTTTGGTATAATTTTTTTGTGATATGGATTTTAATTGTAATTTAGCACTCTGTATGATTTTTGTATGACAAAAACATACATTTCTCATTTTTCAAAGATGGGATTTTTACCTGAAACAACCTTATTTTTAATGTAAAACTATTATTAAATTTTATTTTTATCATGAGTACTACCAAACAAAATTACGCCGTACCATTAGCGTTCATCGGCTTGATGTTTTTCTCTATCGGATTTGCGTTAGGGATTAATTCCTATCTTATTCCCGTGCTGAAAGGTTCGCTATCTATCTCATCGGCAGAGAGTTACCTTCTTTTAGCGGCTACATTTGTACCGTTTTTACTTTTCGGTTATCCTGCCTCCCTGATGATTAAAGCAGTGGGTTACAAGAAAACAATGGCGTTTTCATTCTTATTATTCGCCGTAGCCTTCGGTTTATTCATTCCGTCGGCAGCACAAGAAAGCCTTTATTTATTCTTATTAGCATCGTTCGTGAGCGGTACCGCCAATGCTTTCCTGCAAGCGTCGGTCAATCCGTACACCACTATTTTAGGGCCGATAGAAAGTGCTGCCCAACGCATCAGTATCATGGGGATTTGTAACAAATTGGCATGGCCTATCGCACCGTTGTTCTTGGCGTTCGTCATAGGCAAAAGCACCGATGACGTATTGATGTCCGACCTCAACACACCATTTTATATTATCATCGCTGTATTTTTGATACTCGGCGGCATATCGCTCATCGCACCGCTGCCCGAAGTGAAAGCTGTTGGCGAAGAAGAATCCGATGCTATTTTTGAAGAAACCACAAGCAAAGAAAAATCAGTTTTTGATTTTCCGCACCTCATATTGGGGGTCATTGCTCTATTTTTCTACGTGGGCGTCGAAACCATTTCGCTCGCCACGATGGTGGATTATGCAAAAGAAATTAACGTTGATGAAAAATCGGCATTATTCAGTTTTATCCCGTTCATTCCGTCCATCGGTATGATTATCGGATATATTTGCGGAGCGTTATTCATCCCTAAATATATATCCCAATCCACAGCCCTGAAAGTTTGCTCGATGCTTGCCATTTTCGGAACACTTGCCGTAGTACTTTCGCCTGCCGAATATTCCATTTATTTCATAGCATTTATGGCACTCGGCTGTTCGTTAATGTGGCCTGCGATCTGGCCTTTGGCTATGGACAAATTAGGAAAATTCACCAAATCAGGAGCTTCATTGCTCACGATGGCAATCGCAGGTGGTGCGGTTCTTCCGCTTTTGTTCGGGTTCTTAAAAGACTCGTACGGAATGCAAAATGCATATTGGCTTTGCTTGCCGTGTTTCTTATTTATCCTTTACTACGGATTGGCAGGACACAAAGTAGGCTTGAAAAAATAAACGAAATTTCTCTATAAAACAAATAGTAAATTCCTTCTGCTTGGATTACCGCAGAAGGATTTTTTTATTTTTCAGGGCGTGTCCCCAAAAAAAGTTCAGGCATTTTCCAATTTCCACATCATCATCACATTCCCTCATTTTTTTGGGTCGGGCTTTCCGCTGCCGTTTTTCGACCGAA
>JAUNTM010000074.1 GCA_030538675.1 Capnocytophaga sp. | reverse complement strand
TTTTAGAGAAAATACACAACAAAAAAGGGGTGTCCGACTTTTCGGACACCCTCTTTTGTCTAAGCCTTTATTAATCACTCTTCCAAATGATTTTACCAACTATTTTTCAGTATTATGCCACAAAAAAAGGTGCCCGACTTTTCGGACACCTTTTTTTGTTGGGACAAGCAGTTCGTTACCGCTCAATAGTCTGTGTTCTGTCAGGACCAACCGATACAATCGTAATGGGTACTTCGAGTTCTTTTTCAAGGAAAAGAATGTAATCCAACAGTGCCTTAGGCAGTTTGTCGTTATTTTTTATTTCTGTCAAATCTTCCGTCCAGCCTTTGAGTTCGGTGTATATCGGGGTTACGTTTTCGGGTTCGATATTATAAGGCAAATGCTTGATTTCGCTACCTTTATAATTATAAGCGGTGCAAACTTTGAGGGTGTCAAATCCGCTGAGAACATCGGCTTTCATCATCATCAATTGGGTTACGCCATTGACTTGCACGGCATATCGGAGTGCTACAAGGTCAAGCCATCCGCAGCGGCGTTTTCGTCCTGTCGTAGCTCCAAATTCACGCCCTACACGCCCCATTGTTTCGCCGGCTTCGTCAAAAAGTTCGGTGGGGAAAGGACCGCTTCCCACGCGGGTGGTGTACGCTTTGAAAATCCCGATGACTTCGCCGATTTTGTTGGGGGCTACGCCCAGCCCCGTGCAAGCCCCTGCTGCCGTAGTGTTCGACGAGGTTACGAACGGATACGTACCGAAATCAATATCCAAAAGCGACCCTTGAGCACCTTCGGCAAGGATTTTTTTTCCGCTTTTTTGGGCTTGGTGTATGTATTCTTCGCTGTCGATGAAGGTCAGTTTTTTCAAGGCTTCGATGGCTTCAAAAAATTCGGCTTCAAGTTCTTTGAGGTTGTATTGGATTTCCACATTGTAATGCTGAATCATTTCCTCGTGTTTGTCGGCAAGGTTGCGGTATCGGACGGCAAAATCATCGAGCTCAATATCGCCGATGCGGATGCCGTTGCGACCTGTTTTATCCATATATGTAGGGCCAATTCCCTTCAATGTTGAGCCGATTTTGGCTTTGCCTTTGGAGGCTTCCGAAGCCGCATCGAGCAGGCGGTGCGTTGGCAGGATAAGGTGGGCTTTGCGAGAGATGAGCAACCGCTCTTTGAGGTTGATGCCGAAGGGAGTGAGCGCATCCATTTCTTTTTTGAAAATAATCGGGTCGATAACCACGCCGTTCCCCACCACGTTTATCGAATTTTCATGAAAAATCCCCGACGGAATGGTGTGAAGTACGTGTTTGATACCGTTAAATTCAAGCGTATGTCCGGCATTGGGACCGCCTTGAAAGCGTGCGATAACGTCATATTTTTGAGTAAGAACATCAACGATTTTTCCTTTGCCTTCGTCGCCCCATTGCAGCCCGAGCAATAAATCTACTGCCATTGTATTAGTCTTTATTAGTTTCAGAATCAGTTTTTTGAGTTGTATTTCGAGTACCGTAGAAGTAGAGGGTGTGGTTGCTGATTTTAATATCGAATACCTCTTCTATGGTTTTCTGTATCGCTTGGATTCGCGGGTCGCAGAACTCTACGACTTCGCCGGTATCGGTCAGGATAACGTGGTCATGCTGGCGGTCAAAGTACGATTTTTCATAATGTGCCTGATTTTGCCCAAACTGGTGCTTGCGTACCAAACCGCATTCGAGGAGCAGTTCGATAGTGTTGTATAAAGTGGCACGACTTACTCTATATTTTTTGTTTTTCATCATTATATAGAGTGATTCAATATCAAAATGCTCGCCACTTTCGTAAATTTCTTTGATGATTGCAAAGCGTTCGGGCGTTTTGCGGTGTCCGTTTTCTTCCAGATATTTGGTAAATACCTTGCGTACGATTTCTAAATTCTCTGCGTTTGCCATATTTTGTCAAGAGCTGTGTTAGTTACTTTAGGGGATTAGTATATTTAAAGGTGTACCCCCAAGCGACAAAAGTACAATTTTTTTTGAGAAAAGACAATAGCGAATAGTTTAAGCTGAGACTAAGAAAAATTGCAGCAGCAGAAAGAAAATCAAAAAGGATGGGAAGCGTTTTTGTGCCGAACAGATTTTACAAAAACCCGATTTGTAAACGAGCGGTGTTTTGCGTGGATAGGCAGCTTCGGAACGCTATTTGTCCGCTTTGGCAAACTCGATAAGCACTGACTCGATTGACATTATTTGGGATTCACCCGCGCACAGACAACAAAACCCAATTCGTTTGTTTTTTTTTCATTATTTTTTCCTACATTTGTCGTTAGAAATAAAAAAAATGAACACCTCCAAAATCGTTTTTATCACGGGAGCAACTTCCGGTATAGGGAAGATAACGGCACTATTCCTTGCCCGTAAAGGCTTTGTTGTGTACGGTACGGGACGGAATCCACAGGAAGAAAACACAGCGTTTACCCTCTTGAAAATGGACGTTCGCGACACCGAAAGCATTCGTGAAGCAGTACAAACCGTAATTGCCCGTGAGGGGCGCATTGACATTCTCATCAATAACGCTGGTGTAGGCATCAGCGGAGCGATAGAAGAAATCCCTCAAAATGAGTTGCATAACCTATTCGCAACCAATCTATACGGAGTTATCACACTGACACAAGAAGTATTGCCGCATATGCGAAAACAGCACAACGGACTGATTATCAATATCACATCAATCGCAGGCTATATGGGATTACCCTTTCGGGGAATGTATTCTGCGAGTAAGGGAGCTTTGATGCTCGCTAGTGAAGCCTTGCGGATGGAAGTAAAACCGTTCGGTATAAAAGTAACCACTATTGCCCCCGGCGATTACGCTACCGACATCGCTTCGCGGCGGTATCACGCTCCTGTAAAAGAAGATTCGCCTTACGCCGAAATCTATCAAAAATCACTCGATATGATGAACCAGCATGTTGGTTCGGGTGGAAATCCCGAAGAAATGGCTCGAAAAATATACCAAATCATTCAGACAAAAAATCCGAAAGTTCATTATAAACAAGGAAATTTTTTGCAAAAGTTTTCGATTGTTCTCAAGCGGATTTTACCCGGCAAAATGTATGAAAAAATGTTGATGAACCACTATGACCTCACCCCAGCCCCTCTCCAAAAGAAAGGGGAGCTACTCAAATAGCTTGAGCTCTGGGGGGTGAGGAGTAAAATAAATAACTATTTAAAACCACACAAGATATGAAATTTTTTATAGACACAGCCAACCTCGACCAAATCCGTGAAGCACAAGACTTGGGCGTACTTGATGGCGTAACCACCAATCCGTCGCTTATGGCAAAAGAAGGCATTACGGGAGCGAACAATATTCTTCGCCATTACATTGACATTTGCAGCATTGTGGATGGCGATGTATCGGCGGAAGTGATAGCCACTGATTACGAAGGCATCATCCGCGAAGGCGAGAACCTCGCAGGACTGCACGAGCAAATCGTCGTGAAAGTACCGATGATTAAAGACGGCATCAAGGCTATCAAATATTTTACTGACAACGATATCCGTACCAACTGTACGTTGGTATTTTCGGCAGGACAAGCACTTCTGGCGGCCAAAGCAGGAGCAACATACGTATCGCCGTTCATCGGGCGTTTGGACGATATTTCCACCGACGGACTGGGGTTGATTGAAGAAATCCGACTGATTTATGACAATTACGGTTACGAAACGCAAATCCTTGCCGCTTCGGTTCGCCACACGATGCACGTACTGCAATGTGCCAAAATCGGTGCCGACGTGATGACCGGACCGCTCTCGTCCATCTTAGGATTGCTCAAACACCCACTGACCGACAGCGGTTTAGCTCAGTTCATCGCCGATTACAGAAAAGGAAATAGTTAATTATAGGGGATAGCGAATAGGGGATAGGGAACATATAGCAAATTTCCTATTCGCTGTCCGCTATTCTCTATCTCCTTAAAAACAAAAAAATGCTACATTTTAACAAATCTGCCGACGGGCTTATTCCCGTGATTATCCAAGACGAAAAAACACTGCAAGTCCGAATGTTGGGCTATATGAATGAAGAGGCTTGGAATAAAACGCTCGCTGAGGGCAAAGTAACTTTCTACAGTCGTTCCAAAGAGCGATTGTGGACAAAAGGCGAAACATCGAATAATTTTCTGTTGATGAAAAGCTATTCTGTTGATTGTGATAACGATACGCTTCTTATTCAAGTGGAAGCTCAAGGGCCGACTTGCCATACAGGCAAGGAAAGCTGTTTCGGGAATGAAAACACACACGGCTTCCTGTACGAATTGGAGCAGACTATCCATCAGCGAATTAACTCGAAATCCGAAGGTTCGTACACGAACAAATTGTTCCAGAGAGGCATCAATAAAGTTGCCCAAAAAGTAGGGGAAGAAGCCGTAGAAGTCGTCATAGAAGCCAAAGACAACAATGATGATTTGTTCCTCAACGAGTCCGCCGACTTGCTGTTTCACTTTTTGATACTGCTCAAAGCTAAGGGTTTTACACTGTTAGATGTAGAAAAAATACTACGAGAACGTTCTAAGAAGTGATTTTTAGTTTATTAAACACTCAAAAAAATCGGAAAAGTACTAATACCTTTCCGATTTTTTTAATAAGTATGAAAACAATATTTATCAGAAGAAATATCTCTTGAATGCTTCAATAGCTTGATATTCAGCCATCCCGAGGTTGCGGTAGCGTTGAGCGGTTTCGCTGTTGCGAGCTTCGGCACGTTGCCAGAATTCACGCAAGTCATCGCCTTGGAACATTACTCCGTCTTTCTGTGATTGGTGGAAGAAGATAGCTTGGCGTTTTTTCAGCACTTGGTCAGGGCTCATTGGTACTGCCATTTCTATTTCATGGATGTCCCATTCGTGCCATGCACCGCGGTAAAGCCATACCCAGCAATCCTTCATATAATCTTTTACTTTAAGGATTTCCAATGCCGCAAAAATAGCATCTAAGCACACTTTGTGCGTTCCGTGCGGGTCGGCAAGGTCGCCTGCTGCATAGATTTGGTGAGGTTTTACTTTGTCAATCAAATCAACGATGATATCGATGTCGGCTTGTCCGAGGGGGCTTTTCTTGACAGCTCCCGTTTCGTAGAACGGCATGTTCAGAAAATGCACCTGATTGTCGGGCACGCCTTCATAACGAGTGGCGGCAAGAGACTCATGGCGGCGGATATTGCCTTTGAGCTGGCGTACCGGCAAGGCATCGGGTTCGTTTGATTTTTTATTGTTGATACTGCTGATGATTTCGTTGAGGACAGATACTTCTCCGTTATTTTCTTTGATGACATCGCGGAAAACTTCGGCAAACTTCAAGGCTTCGTGGTCTGACACAGCAATGTTTCCTGAGGTTTGGTAAGCGATATGCACTTCATGTCCTTGTGATACAAGGCGGTCAAACGTTCCTCCCATAGAGATGACATCATCATCGGGGTGCGGACTGAATATGATGACACGCTTGCGGTGTGGCGCTTCGCGTTCGGGGCGGTTGCTGTCATCGGCATTGGGTTTGCCTCCCGGCCAGCCCGTAATGGTATGCTGCAAGCGGTTGAACATTTTGATGTTCAAATCGTAAGCAGGACCAGACTCAGCCAATAATTTTGACATTCCGTTTTCGTTGTAGTCTTTATCGGTAAGTTTGAGGATGGTTTTGCCTAAATGTTCGCACAGCCATACGATAGCTTTGGCTCTGAGGTCTTCGGTCCATGCACATTCGGCAACGAGCCAAGGAGTTTTGATGCGGGTAAGTTCGGCAGAGGCTTCGGTGTCAATCACGAAGGTGGCATTGTCGTGCTCTTGCAGATATGTTGCAGGGATTTCGGGGGTTTCTTCTCCTTCTATTGCTTTGAAAATGATAGACGCCTTGCTGCTTCCCCAGCCTAACAATACAATTCGGCGGGCTTTTAACACCGTGCGTACTCCCATTGTAATGGCTTGTTTGGGTACGTTGGCGATGCCGTGGAATGCCGGCGAAGCATCGGCTCTTGTAATGTGGTCGAGCGTGATGATGCGTGTTCCTGAATTTTTATGCGACCCCGGTTCGTTAAATCCGATGTGTCCTGTACGTCCGATGCCCAATAGTTGGAAATCAATACCGCCACATGCTTTGATTTTTTTGTCATAATTCAAACAATATTCGATGAGTTCCTCACGGGCAACTGTACCGTCGGGGATATTGATATTTTCTTTAGGAATGTCTACATGGTTGAACAAATGATCGTGCATGAAGTGCCAATAGCTCTGCATATTCTCTTTTTCCATAGGATAATATTCATCCAAATTAAATGTGATGACATTTTTGAAGCTCAGTTTTTCTTCGTTATGCAAGCGTACGAGCTCTTCATATACTTTAATGGGTGAAGAGCCTGTCGCTAAGCCCAATACACAAGGTTTGCCTTCGGCTTGCCTACTACGGATGAGGTTTGCGATTTCGTGTGCTACGGCGACAGAGGCGGTGGTAGAATCTGAAAAAATGACATTGTGAATTTTTTCATACCGTGTCTCTTCAAATAATCCGGCAGGTTGATGTTGGATAGTTTGAACACTGTTGATGATAGTATTACTCATATTTTTGGTTGATTAGTTTGAGAATAATTATAAAAACACTCCAAATGTACGATATTTTTGTAGTATCAAGCAAGTTTTTGGAATACCAATTTTGTATGATGTTTTTTTTAGATACATTTTTGCTGAAAATATACTTTTTTTGAAGAGCAATTCCGTAAGAAATACCCAATGAAGAACGATAATACCGCTGTTTGTAGCTTGTATATCATCAGTCCATTAATATATCTGACATAATACACTATTGAATAATACTTAATAATTGGGCACTTCAAATAAATATTTTTAAAAAAAGAGCATTAAAAATCCTTTTTTATTTTTTGATAATTAAATATTTTCGTAAATTGCACCTCGAATTTTATGAACAGTTTAATTTATCTATTATGGCAGATTCAAGACACCATTCACTGCAAATCTTATCACACATACAGAAGACCGTTGACATCCAACAAAAAGTTATTTATTTTTTATTAAGCGTGATTGCGGCTTTCGGGCTTACGTATATGCTCTACGAACCAGAACTCAATATGGTGCAGATTTACGTACTGTTCCTACTCTTCTTAGCCATCGGGCTGTGGATGACCGAAGCCATTCCGCCCTTTGCTACGGGGCTATTAGTGTTCGGTTTTTTGATTTTCGCTACCAATAGTTATTACTCGACCATTGATCCCGAAAATGCCAAATCATATTACCAAGAATATGTGAACACGTGGTCAAACAGCGTGATATGGCTCATGCTCGGTGGTTTTTTCATGGCAGATGCGATGCAGAAAACACATCTTGACCGCATCGTGTTCAAGCTCTCGATTTCCAAATTCGGGAATACGCCTAAAAGTATTCTGCTCGGGCTGATGCTCACTACGGCAGCCTTCTCAATGTTGATGTCCAACACCGCCACCACTGCGATGATGGTAGCTTCGGTAACGCCGTTTTTACTTACCTTGCCCAAAGATTCACCGCTCGGTAAAGCGATATTAATAGGAGTTGCTTCGGCGGCTTCCATCGGCGGTGTGGGAACGCTCATCGGGTCGCCACCGAACGCCATCGCCGTTGATGCTCTTTCCGATTACGGAATCGGATTTCTCGAATGGATGTACGTAGGCATCCCTGTTTCTATTATTCTGACCTTTGTCGCATGGTTTCTGCTCTGCAAAAAATACGTCAAAACCAACATCCCCGTGGATATTACGATAGATGAAGCTCCTACGGAAGAAGAACGGCAGCAAGACCCGAGAATATTGCGCATGAAAAAGAACGTGGTACTTTCGGTACTGGGACTTACGCTGCTGCTGTGGCTTACCGAAAAGATACACGGCATTCCGGCTTCGATGGTATCATTTCTTCCTATCATGCTCTTAACGATGCTCGGCGTAATAAAAGGCAGCGACGTACGCAAACTTCCTTGGGATACGCTGATGCTTGTGGCAGGCGGTTTGGCACTTGGCATGGCTATCAAAGAAACAGGGTTGGCACAGCATTATGTGGACAAATTACAACAAATCGAATTTAATTTCTACGTACTCGTATTACTGTTTGCCTTCCTTACCGTGCTGTTATCCAACGTGATGAGCAACACTGCCACCGCCACTATTCTTATCCCGATTGGGGCTATCCTTGCCCACCAAAACCCCATCATACTACCGATGGTCATCGGGCTTAGTGCTTCGATGGCTCTCTTTTTGCCTATTTCCACGCCACCTAATGCCATTGCATACAGTACGGGATTTTTACAACAGAAAGATTTCCGTTATATGGGAATCATTGCAGGCGTATTGGGACCAATCGTTATTTGTGCCATCACAATGCTGGTTTTTATGGTTTTACTGTAAAATAAATATATTTTTTAACAGAAAAGAGGCGCGGTTTTTTCAATCGTGCCTCTTTTTTAATTAAAAATTATCGACTTCTGATGTTTGCATAACGATTATCGAGTTTTATTTCCCAAACCAAAACAAATATGCCATTACTGAGATAAGAACAATACTAATAATATTGAGAATAAACCCGGCTTTGATCATATCACGCTGACTTACAAATCCTGTACCGAATGCGATGGCGTTTGGCGGGGTTGCTACAGGAAGCATAAAAGCACACGAAGCCCCCAGTCCGATAATCATAGAAAGTCCGAGCGGATCCATATGTAAGGCTTGTGCGATAGAGATGAATATGGGCACGAGAAGTGCTGCACTTGCAGTATTGGAGGTGAATTCTGTTAAGAAAATGACAAAAGTTGCCACCAAAAGTCCTATCCAAAAGAAATGTTTTCCTTCGATAAGAAAAACGATGCCATCCACCATGATTTTGCTTGCTCCCGAGTTGGTCAATACGGCACTCAGCGTAAGTCCGCCACCAAAAAGCATCAATACGCCCCAATCGGTATTGTGTTGGATTTCTTTCCAGCTCGATACGCCTGTCGCACAAATAATTACAGTTGCCGCAAGTGCCACCAAGCTATCAAAACTTCCTATTTTGGCGATGCCCAAGACTTCCGATATCATAGGATTTAAAAAACTTCCCGATATCCAGCATAACGAAGTGATACCGAAGATGATAAGCGTAATCCACTGCTTACGATTGAGCGATTCTTTTTGAAATTCGATGGCTATTTTTTGTTTGAAATCCGGACGGAATACGAAGTACATTACCAGCATCATCAAAGGCATTAACAGCAGCATAAAAGGAAATCCGTAAAGTAACCAATCCGAAAATGTAAGGTGCAACTGTGAAGCCACGATAGCATTCGGCGGACTGCCTACAAGAGTCCCCATGCCCCCTATGTTGGCACTGTACGCAATCCCCAGAATGACAAATATATACGTGCCTTTGTTGGATTCAAAATCCAGTTGGCGAAGCATTCCGATAGCCAGCGGAATCATCATCGCTGCAGTAGCCGTATTGCTGATCCCCATAGATAATGCAGCCGTTACACTGAAAAGAAGGAGGATTGACAAAAAGAAATTTCCGCCTGCCAGCGCCATGACCTTGTTGGCGATATAGCGGTCAAGTTTCTGTACGCTAAGTGCCGTAGCAATCGCAAATCCGCCAAAAAACAAGAAAATAGTAGGGTCGGCAAAGGCTACCAAAGCGGGTTTCATCTCTGAAAGTCCTAATAAAACTGCCAAAACAGGAATTAATATTGCAGTTGCGGTAATATGAATAACCTCGCTAAGCCACAAAATAGCCACCAACGCCAACAAAGCCAATCCTTTATTAGCGATAGGCTCAAACGGTAATAACAAAGCTAATAATACCGAAAGTATTACAGCCGATACAATGATTAATGTATTTTTACGCATGCTTTATCGTTTTAGTCAAAGGACAAAGGTATAATATTTTTTTGATTTTATGGATTTTTTTGAAATTTATGAACAATGAATGTCTACAGCTTTTGGAATATCCGAGACTTTTCTCCCGGAAAAAGAAGAAATAAGAAAAACAGCACCTTTTAAAATGCTGTTTTCATTAAAGTAATCTAAAATAAAAATGGCTATTTTTCAGCCGTTTTTTCTTGGCATGACAAGCATATCAGTTTATTGTTTTCAAAACGATACATTCCCTTCCGAATCCATTCGCGATAATAATCACCGTTTTCAAGATATACTCTTACATGCATATTTCTTTGGAAATCAATGATTGTATTCTCCGGGGTGTATATGTCTAAGGCTACTTCTTGCTGCCGCCATTGTTTCCCTTTATGAATGCTGAAACCTGTAGGTAGTGATAATACGCCGTTGTTATATTCATACGGAAAATTGAGATTTTGGGTGTTTTCTTTAGCATTTTTTTGGTTTTTTCCACGAGCACTCCGCTTTTCCTCAATCCAAGTTCCGGCAGACGATTGCCGTAATCCGAGAGTGAAATTACGATCACTAATGGGTATCAATAGGTTGTCATCGGTGTCAAACGTTGGGAAAGTATCATCATAAAGCGTATTTTTGTAGCGTACCGTCAGCGTGGAAGTATCGGGCAACGCAATGTTAACCCGTTCATTAACAGTATTGTAGGAAGAGGTAAAATCACGGGCAGTACTTCCTACGATAGCCGTCAGCCCGAACATCGCCATGAAAAAAAGTGCAGTCATGACCCATGAAGCTTTTGGACTAATACGGTACGAACCGCCTACCAATCGTATAAAAAGGATGACGAATCCCACCACAGGAACAATCAGCACAATAAGTAACGATGTAAATCCAAGCGTAATAACCCATTGATTGTCAATGATATATTTCAAATAATCAAATGAAAAAAGACTGACCGCACCGAGTCCCCATCCGGCAATGCCCAGCCCCAAAGCCGAAAGCAGCAACACGATGAAAAAACATAATGCTACAATGGCAAGCAGTCCGAGTATGAAAAATAAAATAATTTTTCCGATAATTTTAAAAAATCCGCCTATGAACGAAAAAAATCTATCGATGAAACTTCTTTTTTTTTCGATTTCTGTCCGTTGTCCGCTGTAATCTTCGGCGATGGTGTCGATATTTACGGGTTTGCCTTCCATTTTCAAGCGGTCGGTGGTGGTTTGTGCTTCAGGAACGACAAGCCAGCAAATGGCGTAAAAAATAAGTAACGGCAACGTAAAAAGAAATGACATGAATATGGCATCGAGCGTAACGAAAACTAATAGCAGAATTCGAGCCCACACCAAGTCGATGTCCAAATATCGGGCAAAACCCGATACCACACCACCGATTTTTTTGCGGAAACCGTCGCGGTATAGTTTTTTGCGGTGGAAAAAATCTTTGGCTTGGTACCATAGTTTTTTGCTTCCTTCGGCAAAATTTTCGGTAGCGGAGGTTTGCGTGTTTTCCTGCTCGTCATCCATGCGGAATTGTTCGGGTTTTCCCATAATTTCCATAACGCGTTCCACGTCTTGGAGGTTGATGACTTCGCGGTTTTTGAGTTCGGTTTTGAGCAGTTCGGCAAGGCGTTGTTCCACATCGTAGATGATTTCGTTTACGTCTTCCGAGTGTTTGAGTGATATCCGCACTTGCTGCAGGTAACGGGAGAGAAGCTGGTAAGCCGATTCGTCGATGGTAAAGGCAAATCCGCCTAAACTGATATTTTTTGTGGTGTCCATAACTAATTTATATAAGTTTGTTAACAGTTGTTTGTAAAAGATGCCAAGTTTGGGTGAGTTCGTTGCAGAACTGCGCTCCGAGTTCGGTCAGTTTGTAGTATTTACGGGGTGGTCCGGCGGTGGATTCTTTCCAGTGATACTGCAGGATTTCCTCGTTTTTGAGCCGTGTGAGTAGCGGATAGAGCGTACCTTCCACGACAATCATATCGGCGGCTTTGAGTTCGTCAATGATGTCCGATACATACGCTTCTTTGTTCCGCCCGATGATGCTCAAGATGCAGAGTTCAAGAATGCCTTTACGCATTTGGGTTTTTGTTTTTTCGGTGTTGATGGTTTTCAATGCGGCATGATTTTAAGGTTTACTGATGCGTTGAGTTGTAATTTCGGAGCAAAGATAATTTAAATTTTAGTACTATGCAATACAAAGTACTATTTTTTAAAAAAGAAATATACGATAATAAAAATGGCTGTAAATCATTTAGTTACATAAATAACGAGAGTTTTCTATATAAATATTTTTCATATACAAAATTTTATAGTTAAATATAATATAAATTTTGAGATGGTTTATTTTTGTATGATTATTTATTATATCTTCGCAGAAACGTTTTTACAAGAATGTATTTTAATTTTTTATTAATTTAATTCATTATCCTATGAGAAAAATTCTATTTACATTGGTTTTAGGGGTGGGAGCATTTCTATTGACGAGTTCAAACTCCGTTCAGGCAGGTACGCCTAATGGTGAAATTCTTGACGAATGTTCATCAATCACCGAAAAAGCTATTGAAAAAGCCCGAAAAAGAGGCGATTCCGATGGACAAATAAGTCGGAAAGCAGCAGATACATTTGATAAATGTATGAAATTACTTGATGATTAATAAAAAA
>JAUNTM010000073.1 GCA_030538675.1 Capnocytophaga sp. | reverse complement strand
AGCAAATGTGCCAGAAAAATGTTCATCATATACTTGGTGCGTCCCCGTTTGTGCGTAAAATATCCCTTCAAACCGATAGGGTCATTGGTGAGTTTGCTTACGGTTGTCGTCCCTGTTTTGAACGTGCCAATCATCACATCTTCGGGATTGGTATCCCGGTACAGGTAGTCCATAAGTTCATCATTTTCAGGAGTTTTGGTTTCTTTGGTATTCAAATCCGTGTATTCTGTAACCCTGAAAAAATGCTGGTGTATCGGTGCCATTCCGGGGGTGGCAAACTGAGCGTTAATGCGTTCGCCCGCCTTGTTGTAATAGATGATTTCCAAGGAATAATTTAGGTGTCCCATCATCAAAATAGGTTCTTCTTCTTTTGTTAAAATTTTGCCATTTTCGTTTTTTCGGACGATGTTCATATTGTCGTCCGTTTCAAAGATAACTTTCTGTGTTCCTTTGAAATACGGGTCATCACCGTCCACATTTCCGTGGAAATCTTTACCGTGAAGATGTCCTTTTCGGAAGATGAGTTCCACCTTACCCCAGCGGTCGTGTCCGAGCGTGTTGTTTTCGTTGCTGGGAGCGGGTGGATTTTCATCATCTCGAGAGCAAGATAGCGTTATAAATCCTGCAACAACTATCATAAAAGCTGTTTTTAATAAAAATTGGATAGATTTCATAAGGTGTAAATTTAAAATTATTTGTTAAAAATTAATGGTCGTTATCAAGCTGATTTGCCGTCCCGGAAGATGGGCAAAATAGCGGAAACGGTCGGTATATTCTTTGTAAAGTACGTTCAATAGGTTGTTTACGCCCAAATCAAAATAAGCGGTTTTGTCCCCGAAAAGAGGAATGGAAGTCCCTGCCCGAAACCCGAAAAGTTGGTACGGATCGGGTGTGAAGCTGACCAAATCCTGTTCGGCGACAAAGCGTTTCTGTTTGTCTATCCAACTGTGTTCCAATTGGATATACGATTTTTTGAGTTTTTTGAAGGAAGGAATTTCGTACCGCAAATGCTGGAAAATCCGTTGCGAAGGAATCATCGGGAGCGGATTTCCCGTATCGGAATTATCGGCGTAAACCAACGAACCGCTCAATTGGTACGATAGTTTTTCCGTTATTTTTTGGTTAAAATTAACATCAATTCCTCTGAAAAATGCATTGTCCTGACGGAAGCGGAAAATCGGGTAAATACCTGAAAACGTGGTTCTGAACTCGCCTGTCGGGACATCATAAATAAATCCGTTGATTTTCTGTAAAAATCCGTTAATTTCAAAGGAAGTCGAGGGAAAGTCAAAGGCTAATTTGGTTGTCCATTTTACGCCTCTTTCCGAAGTTAAATCACTGTTTCCCAGATAGTAAATTGCCATTCCGTGACTGTATCCGTCCATAAAAAGCTCGTTGGCTTCGGGCGGTCGCCACGCCCAGCCGATATTGGTAGTAACAGTAAACCATTTTGCGGCTTGGTAATTCGTTCCGAGGCTGTACGTTGCATTGCTAAATCGCTTATTGGCAGCATAATAACGGTCAAACGAGTCGTAGCCTGCCAAGTTCAGAAAACGGAAATCGTACCGCAATCCTGCTTCGGCTTTCCATTTCTTTTTAACGAAAGTTTGCAAAAAATACGCGGCGTAATTTTCGCTTACGAAATTCGGAATGACAGGCGTAACGCCGTTGCCGGGAATGTTAAAATTAATCTGTCGGAACAAATCCAGCCCGACTTTGGTCTTCCAACCCGAGTAATTTTTCTCGAAATCAATATTTAGCTGATGGGTTCGGAGCCGCCAATCCTGCGAAGGCCGGTCGGCAAGTTCGCCCCGTCGTGCTTCAAATTCTTTTCTGTTATTTTGTTGGAAATTATACGAAATATCGACTTTCCCGAAATCGTACCGCTGTTTCCAAGCTATTTTTGCCGTTTGGTGTGTTACTTCTTGGTAAGGCGTTTCGATTTCGTAAGAAAACGGGTCGGAAAAATACGGTCGTCCGAGTTCGATTTTCATTTTAAAATCGTCCAAATCGCCCGTCCGAGAGCCGGTGTAAATTCCTGTTTTTGAGTACAATCGGGAATATTGGGCTTCAAAAATATGATTTTCAAGCCTGTATTCCGTTTGGAAATTGAAATTGCGTTCCCTTACGCCCGTGTTGTAAACGTAGTATTCGGCAGTTTTGTAATTCCCTGATTGTTTGGCATTTGCCTGAAACCGCCACGCCCATTTCGGCAAAAACGAATGCCGTCCTTGCAAGGTGATGCCACCGCCGAATTTGCGGGAATTGTCTTCCCCGAGGAGGGAAACATCGCCCCCGAAACCGATTTCGGAAGGCAGTGGTTTGGCATCGAGCAGCACTACGCCGCCCATTGCTCCTGCTCCGTAACGGATGGCTTCCGCCCCTTTCACAACCGAAACATCGTGTGCAAAAAACGGGTCGATTTCGGGAGCGTGGTCGTGTCCCCAGTGTTGCGAACCGAGTTTTACTCCGTTGTTAATCAACGAAATACGGCTTCCCGACAGCCCGTGAATAATCGGTTTGGCTACGGTCGCACCACTTTGCACGCTACCCAATCCGCTTCCTTTGGCGAGCAAATCGGCAAGATTATTTCCTTTGGCTTGGCGGATGGTTTCTTTTTCCACCGATTTTACTACGGAAATTTTCATTGCCGTATTTTTTTCAGATTGCACGACAACTTCTTGCAATTGCTCGGTATCGGTTTCCAATAAAACAGTAATCTCTTGATTATCAAATGTTTTTGAAATATCGATAACTTCTGTTTTAAATCCCATATTTGAAACAGAAAGTGTTTTTGGGGCATTTTGGGATATTCGTAATGAGCAAAAACCATCACTGCCCGATACCGCATAATTTTTTCCGTTGAGGATGTATGCTCCTGCAAGCGGCATTCCATTTTCTTTTTCTAAAATACGGAATATCAGTATTTTATCAGTAGGTTGTGCTTGTACGGCAATACTACTGTACAACAGCAATATTGCAAATACTAAAAATTTCATCATTAATAGAAGTCTTTATTATGAAAATAAAGTTTAATTTTGGTTTAAATAAGATAAAAATAAATAAAGACAATTTTTTTTAGTAAGATTACAGATTTTAATGGCGATTTTACAGGATATTATTTTAATGAATATTCCGAAACCCGTCTGGTTTTTGTTGCCATACAAGCCAATTATCGGAAGCAAAACAACCGTATATTTTGTTTAAATATCGATGTCTTGAGTACCAAAATCACTTGGGAATGAACACAAACCCAACGTAAACTGTAATTTTCTAAAAATAAAAGAATTGTAAATCAGCCACAGACAGGCGGAGAACGCGGCCGTCCTTCGGCAGTAATGAAGAAAGTGTAAAGTGAAGTTTTACCGGTAAAAATTTGCCTTTGTGGTTCTTCTTTCGGAACTTCAACAGCAAACTGTACGGGTGGTTCTGTAATTTGAGCCATAACAGAACACGCCAAGCAATCGGAAGCAGAACCTGACATTTCAACTTCGTGATAGTGTTCGTGCTGGATAAGATGCACCACGTATGCCGTCTGAAAGACAGCAAATACCACCGCAAAAAAGCAGGCGGAAAGGGTACTTTTATGTTTCTTAAACAGCATTCTCAATTGAAATATGCGACAAATATAGCTATTGTTTTTATAGCGACAATTTTTTTTAAGATTTTTCTTTCAAAAAAGAAAGCATTATCTTTGCCTTCATCATCAAAAACATAAAAAAATGAAGTTATTTTCATCACTAAGCGTACTTTTTTTAGCACTTATAGCTTGTAACGGCAGCGGTTCGCATTCCGTACCGAAATACGATATCCGTCTGACTTCGCCCCAGAAAGACATCCACCTTAACGATTCGATACAGCTTGATGTAAGCCATAATGACTTTGGCGAGAATGTCCAATCGGTAACATATACTATTAATGCTCAAAAATTATTGCAAACGAAAGAGAATCAATACGTTGTGAGTAATGTGAAGTTGGGGAAACAATTTTTGACAGCCGATGTAATTCTTGCCAACGGGCAGAAAGAAACGGTGCAAAAAGAAATTACTATTTTGGCACAACATGCACCGAAAATATTCCAATATCGCATCATCGCAGAATATCCGCACGATACTCAGGCTTATACGCAAGGGCTTGAATTTGTGGGTGATACGCTTATCGAAAGTACAGGGCAGTACGGGCATTCTTCTATCCGCAAATGGAATGTATTTACAGGCGAAATGTACATCAACAAACCTATCGGGAATTCGTATTTTGGTGAAGGCGTTACGGCTCTCAATAATAAAATATACCAACTCACTTGGCGTGAAAAAATAGGATTTGTATATGATATGAACCTCAATCCGCTAAAAACATTTGCTTACGGGCAAAGCCAAGAAGGGTGGGGGCTATGCAATGACGGTACGAATTTGTATAAAAGCGACGGCACGGAGCGGATATGGACACTTGACCCCGATACATTGGCCGAAAAGGATTTTATACAACTTTGTACAAACCAATCTATTTATTCGAAAGCCAATGAACTCGAATGGGTGGACGGAAAAATCTACGCCAACACCTATCAACGTGACGGCATCATGATTATTAATCCTGAAAATGGTGCGATTGAAGGGATTGTCGACATGCGAGGGCTGAAAGATAAAGTGCAGCAAATCAGTACACTTGACGTCCTTAACGGAATTGCCTATCATGCTACTCGCAAAACGTTTTTCATCACAGGTAAAAATTGGAGTTCTGTATTTGAAGTTGTTTTTGAAGAAAAATAACGAAGTATGAAAAGTGCATATAACAAAGAGGCTGCCCAAATTTTAGGCAGCCTCTTCTCACTTTAAACCAACTATCTTATTTTTTTAGTACCCTGCGGTTTGGGTAAGTTCGGGGTCGTTGGCAATCATGCTTTCCGAAATGGAATAGTATATTTTGTAGGCTTCCGAGGCACTCATGGTGGCTACTTCGTCAAAAACATACGTATCACCGGCACGTACCAAGTCCCACCAGCGTTTGCCCTCGCCGATGAACTCTTTGTAGCGTTCGTCAAGAATGGCTTTGGCGTTGGCTGTCTGCGAGCCGTTGGTATATCCATGCGTTGCTACTGCGTAATTGCTTCCGTAGGCACGGGCCCGTACCGAATTGATTTCGGCAGAAGGGTCTTCTCCCAAATGGTTTTTGGCTTCTGCCAACAGCAATACCACATCGGCATAGCGGTAGAGCGGTACGTTGCTGAGCTGTCGGCGGATACCGTCGCTGCCCACCGTACCCATAAATTTGTTGAGCATAGAACCCCTGTACTCGGTTACATCTGCAAAAGGAATGTAATTTCCGGCGGTGGAATATATTCTTATGAACGTATTACGACGCTGGTCATCAGTATCATCAATGAGCAAAAGGGTTTTGGTAGAAGCTCCGTAGCGGTTATGCGAATTGGCGATAAAATCGGCAAATGAATTACCTTGGTCATCGAAAGAAGTTTCAATATCTACTCTACGAGCCGTAGTAACTCCGAAATTATTCTCAGCTTGGTCTAATTGGTAATCAAACGCAAAGATGAACTCATTATTGAACTCGTTGGCTTCCCCCCACAATGAGGTGTAATTGGCTAATGAAAATCCGCTGACGGCTTCCAATGCAGTTTTGGCTTCGGTGAAATCGGCATTGCCACCACCGAGCACTTTGCCCGACCAGAGGTACACATCGCCTTTGAGGGCTAAAGTAGCGGCTTTTGACCAATACACGTTTTTGTTGAGCCACAAGGCATTGTTTGTCCCGAAGTATTCCAATGATTTCTCGAGATCGCTTTTTATCTGTGTCATTACTTCTTCTTTCGGGGCTCTTTTCTTTTTCAAGATTTCCAATGACGTTACCGTTTCGAGCGGGTCGGTGGTGATAGGCACTTCGCCCCACGCTTTGAGCATGGTGTAGTACATATAGGCACGTATTCCGTGTATCTGCCCGAGCAGGTGGTTCTTTTCGGTTTCGTTGCGGAACGTTACCCCCGGTGCATTTTTGATAAAATCATTGATGTAATGCAGCGTTCCGTAATAACCCGACCAGTTACCGAAAAACACGTTGGTTTTACTGATGTTGTTACGGGCTAATTCGGCATTCCAAGGGTCTTCAATAGTCTTTCCGCCCCAGATGTCCGACCGCATTTCGCCCATGAGCCAAAAGTTATTTGCTTGTCCTCTGAAGCTGTTGTAAATTCCTATTTGGGCAGTTTTTACGGCTTCTTCCGTTTCCCAGAATCCGTTATAAGTCAGGGAACTTTCGGGTTTTAGGTCTAATTCGCAACTGCTGAAAGCCAGCATCGCACCGAATAAGGTTATGTATATCTTTTTCATGTTTTTTTAATTAAAATGTTAGGTTTACTCCCAGCGTAATGGTTCTTGGCAGCGGATAACGCCCTTGTTCACTTCCGGTTACCACGCCTAACTCGGGGGAATTGGCACTTGCTTCTTCCGGTGTGCTTCCGCCGTATTTGGTAAAGTAGGCAAGGTTCGTCCCCGTAGCATACACCCGGACGTTTTTGAATATATCATTGATAAGCGTACCTTGTACATCACAGCTCAAGGTTATTTCGCGTAAAGCGAGATAGTCGCCTTTCTCCCAGTATTTGGCACTGCTTCCGTGCAGTGAGCCTTGGTCGCTTCCTCCGGCAAGGTGGTTTTTCTGGCGGTCAACGAGGTCAAACCGGGCTACGTCGGTATTCGGGTTGCTCGCTGTCCACGAATTGAGGATTTCCACCGGACCGTTTTGGTTTCCTTGCGTTTGTGCAATCCCTTTCACACGGCGTCCGTTGATGATGTAGTGCCCCAATGCGTAGTCCGTTTTTACGAAAAGCGAGAACTGCTTGTAGCGGAAATTAGAGGTAAACCCACCCATGAAGTTAGGGGTAGTACGCCCGATGACCACGCGGTCCCGGTAGTCGATAACACCGTCGCCGTTAACGTCTTTCCAGCGTGTATCACCCAAGAAGCGTGTGCTTTTCTGCCAAGCAAATTCTACCGTTCTTGCAGCATCGGCATCAATTTCGGCTTGCGTGGTGTAAATTCCTTCGGGAACGTATGCCACGATGAGGTCATTGCCAACGCGTTCGCCTTGCTGCAAACCGCCTACGTAGATGTTAGTACCCGTAGAAGGGTCATAAATTTCCGTACCGCCCTGTCGGTTTTTGTCAATGCCGTTATCGGGCAGTTGTTTGGCGAAATTACGGACCCGGTAGTAAACTGCCCCGAAATCCCATTCGAAATCTTCGGTTTTGATGATTTTGGCGTTGAGTTCCAGCTCCAAACCTTTGTTTTGCAGTGTTCCGTTATTGGTGGTAATGGACGAAAATCCTGTCCAAAGAGGCAATGTCAATCCTGCCAATTTGTCTTTCACATCACGGATGAAGTAATCCCCGATGATGGTAATGCGGTTGTTTAATAAGCCCAAATCAATCCCCATGTTCAGCGTTGTAGAGCGTTCCCAACGGAGGTCAAGCAGCGGCAACGTATTGTTTACAAAACCTACTTGGGTGTCATAAGCACTGGAAGTTTGTCCGTATGTTCCGAATACGCCGAAGTTACTTAATATTTCGATATTTCCGTTGACACCGTAGCTTACACGCGGTTTGACACGGCTTACGATTTCCGAGATTTTGGTATCACGGTAGAAACTCTCGTTATGTATGTTCCAGCCCACCGATAGTCCGGGGAAGAAATCGTATTTATTGTTCGCAAGGCGTGAAGTACCGTCACGGCGGAAAGTAGCTCCCAAGAGATAGCGGTCATCATAATCATAGTTCAACTGACCGAAAGTAGAGGCAATCGCATAGCGTGTACGTGATGATGTCGGCTTTCCGTCGGCTTCCGCACCGGCATTGAGCGTGTAGATGAGGTCGGTAGGCGAAAGACGTGTTCCGGCAGATGATACAAATCTATTCTCACGGAAATATTCAGCTCCGACCAATACATTTACGTTGTGTTTTTCCAAAAATGTATTCCTGTAGCTCACTACCGCTGTGTATTGATTACGAAGCGTTCTTTCTAATGAAGTAAAGGCATTACGTGTGGTAATCAGGGTGCCTTGGTCAAGATATGCTTTGTTGAAATTTTCGTTTTGGTTATGTACGGAAAAATAACTTCCGCGCAACATCAAATTGAAGTTTTTGGCAAATTCCCAATCCATCTGGGCAGAAGCCGTAAGGCGTTGTTCTAAATTCTGGCGGATGAACTTATCGCTGTAATACATCGGGTTACCGAAGTTCGGTGCCGTGCCGGGGTAGTACAGGTCGGACAGGCTTCCGTCAGGATTATTAAAGAAAATACGTGATGTAGGCGCCATCCCTGCCGAGCGTTGGAAAAGGTTGTAGAGGCTTTGGTAGGGTGGCGTATTGTTCGAGTGTGCGTAGATAATGTTAGATGATACTTTTACATTGTCTTTTACTTTGTATGAAGCGTTGAACGTTCCCGAATACCGCTTGAATCCTGAGCCTACGACCAAGCCTTTGTCGTCCAAAGCACCCAAACTCAAGTAATACGTTCCTTTGTCATTACCGCCGTCAAACGATAATGTGTAGTCGGTTGTATGGCTGGGCTGGTAGAAAAGCCCCGACATATCGTTCTCCATGAAGATGAGTTGCGTACCCGGATTTACGGGGTCTTCAATGGTTTGCCAGCCGGCATAATTGAGTAGATGGCGGTTGTTGTTGTTCAACACCATCGTCGTGTAGATAGAGTTGGTGGCGTTGTTGCCGGTAGCGGCAGCATTAGCTCCTGTTAGGAATGCAGCGAATGCACTGGCATTTCCTTGTACCATTTGCGTATTGGCAACTGCCATACGGTTGAAGTGTACATAATCGGCAGCTCCAAGATACTTCATTTTGTCTTTCGGACGCTGGTTCATCGAGAGTTTACTGCGGAAGTTGATGTTAGACCGCCCCGCTTTTCCTTTTTTGGTAGTTACGATGATAACCCCGTTGGCGGCTCTTGCTCCGTAGATAGCCGTTGAAGCAGCATCTTTAAGTACCTCTATCGATTCGATGTCGTCGGAGTTCAAAGCGTAGAACGAACCCGGAACGCCGTCAATCAATACAAGTGGTGTACCGCTTCCGTCAAACGATGTTCCTCCACGCAATACGATAACAGGTGTAGCTCCCGGTTGTCCCGTCTGTTGGGTTACTTTAAGTCCCGAAACGGTTCCTTGCAGTGCGGTGGCAGCATTTGAGCGGGAAGCACTTTCTAATACTTTCGTGTCTAATTTTGACACCGATGTTGCCATCGTTCTACGGGTCTGGGTGCCATATCCCGTAACAACGACTTCATCGAGTTGTGAGGCTTCTTCGCTTAGTTGTACGTTGATAATCAGAGAGTTACCCCCCCCCACGGTTCGTTCTACACTGCTAAAACCGACATAGCTGAATACCAATACGTCGCCTTGTTTGGCATTGATGGAGTAGTTTCCGTCAAAATCGGTCTGTGTACCAATGGTAGTTCCTTTAATTATGACGGCTGCTCCCGGAAGGGATATTCCGTCATCGGCAGAAGTTACCGTACCGCTTACACTTCTTTCTTGTGCCTGAATCCCTTGATAGAAAAGGCAGCATAAAAAAATGTAAATGCTAAATAAAAATTTTCTTTCCATAAACATAAAAAAGTTATTAGTTATAATGTATTACATAAGAGCAAAAGTATATAAAAAATATTTTACATACAAGAGGTAATACTAATTTTTTGTTCAAGAATAGATTTTTCTACTATTTTTTTGGCTTTTAAATGAAAAATGACAATGTTTGTGAATTGCAAAACAATTAACACAAAAACGCAACATTAAAGTTGAAAATGAAACAGAATAAATTGATAGTAGGATTGTTACTTTAGGGTAAGTAAGGTATAAGGAAACTTTTGTTTTGTAATATAAGGCGGTGGTGTTTACATAATTTTATGTTAATATAAGCGTTGGGCTAATGATTATTATCTATTCTCTGTTCCTGCGTGAGGGATTGCAGCGGAAATAAAGCGAAGCGAAACGCTATTTTTTGCCGACACTGCGGGGGCGACCAGCGGAAGCCACTGCAGGTCGAGCAAAAAAAGCATTTTCGCGAGTGTATTGTAGCGGAAAGCCCGACCCCAAAAAAATGAGGAAATGCGATAATGTGGAAATTTGAAAATGGAGGTAAGCCGATGGAAAATTGTTATTGGCTGATAACGAAACTTTTTTTGGGGACACGCCCTAATAAATAATGTGATAATTTCCTTCGGCAGTCGCAAGCCCGTGTGAAAATTTGAAAATGGTGTGAGTTGATACCGATTTTCTTGGTTTTCCGTGATGTTATTCGGGAAGAAAATAGACGGGGTATCGCCGGTAATTTTTTTCGTGATGTGGTGTTTGTTCGTAAATCCAATTGAGTTGTGCGTAGGCATTTTTGGCAAAATTGGGGTCTTTTGCTTTTTTTAAGAAGAATGAATCTTTGATGGCCGGGTTGTCTTCCAAGAATTGCTGTGCTATTTCTTCAAATACGTAAGGGGAAAATCCTTCTTTGCGTTGCAAAACGGTATCGAAAAAATTCCAATTGAAGAAGGAATCGGGGGCTTCGGGCTCGAGTGTTTCCAATAGATATCGCTTGGCGGGCTGGTCTGTCGGGATAATCCAGTCGCCTTTGCGCAGCGTGATGCTGTCGGTGTGTATGCTTACTTTTGTGTTGTGATGCAGATAATGCCCTTCGTAGGGCGTTGCTGATGTGGTGTAACTCTCGATGCGGTAATAGTGAAGTAGCATCGTGCTGTCTTTCGGTACTTCGGTCATTAGTACTTTGTTGGCTTTGAGGCGTTGTATGATGTTTTGCCAAGCGTTGGGTACGATGTAAGCGTTGGGAACTGTGATTTCTTTGGAGGGGATATACGTATTATAATAAGGTATGTCTTTGGTGTAGGGCTGTGTACGGTCATAGCGCAATCGGGGCATTCCTGTGATTTCGCTTGGCAAAGTGTCTGCCTTATATCCATGAAATTGTAGGGTTTTTACTTGTGTGCTATCTATCTGCCAATCAATAGGGTATGTTTTTAGAGAGGCGATTTCGTTGGTTTGTAGCTGGCGTAATTCTTTGATAGTGTTGCTGTTGTGGTTGGCAAATTCCACCAAAGTTTTCATCATTTCGTAATTGGCTTCTACTCGTTCTTTGAAAGGTTTGAGCATGTGTGTTTCGATGAGAATTCCCATTGTGTTCCAAAGGGTGGCGTATCCTGTGGAATAGCGTGGCGTGTCGAGCATTTCATTGTAACCGTCCGCATCAGGAGGTTTGTTCCAAACGTTGACGTAAGGGACTAATTTCCAAAACGGTGATGCGATAGAATCATTTTGTAGTAGCTGTGATTTTTTTACCAGTGTATCGGACACTTGTGGTATGAGCGTATCCCGGAGAAAACTGCCCAGATGCTTGCCGAGTTTGTCGGGTTGTGAGGTGCCGTAGGTCAATACATATTGGTAATCAGCACCGTTGGTAACATGGTTGTCTATAAAAATATCGGGTTGTACCAATTGGAATATTTTGGCAAATGAAAGAGCGTTTTCCGAGTCGGCTTTTATGAAATCTCTATTGAGGTCAAGGTTTTTGGCATTCCCCCGAAATCCGTAAGCCTCCGGCCCTTGTTGATTGACGCGGGTAGTGCTATTGCGGTTCAGTGCCCCATCAATATTGTACACAGGAATGGCTACAACTACCACATTTTCAGGTACTTTTATCTGTTCTTGGGCAAGATTGCGCATCAAGAGCATGGTGGCATCAATGCCGTCGGGTTCGCCCGCATGTATTGCGTTATTTATTAGGATGATGGTTTTTTGTTGACGTATTTTGGCGAAATTAAAATCGGCATCGCTGTTGTAAATAACGATGTGCAACGGCAATCCGCTATCGGTCATGCCCATAGTTTTGAGGCTAATATCGCTGTATTCTTTGGATAATTCTTTGTAAAAAGCAATCACTTCGTCATACGTGGCACTTTCAAGTCCGTTGGAACTTTCGAACCGAGTGATAAAACTCTCCCGCTGCGGAAAAAAAGGATTATCACACGCAACGACCAACAAAGCCAACAGAACCAACGCCACAACGACACGATGCATTTTCATACTACGACACTATTAATATAATGTGCAAATGTATAGATTTTTTGTCGGATTTCGGATGTAAGGAAGCAAGTTTATTTTTCATCAGTTAGCAAATCACATCCATACTTGTTTTTTACAAACCGAAAAGGTATTTTTGCCCCCAATTTTATCAAAAATGGCAAGAGACGAAACACTGAAAATACGCTGGGAACAAATAGTAAATGATTTGTCAAAACAATTTGCCGATGGAGAAATTCTTGATTTGGACGGGATTATCTATCTCATCGGGTTGCAAGAATTAGGGCAATTTCATCGAAAATTTAAAAAAGACGAAAAAGTAAACCTGATGCACATCGCTATTTGCAAACTGCTTGAACCTTACGGACACTACCGCTTTACGCATGTGGATGCCGACGGATGGCCACACTATGACCTCGTAGAAGAATTGCCTTCGCTAAAAGCAGGCGAACAGTCCGTACTGATGAAAGAAGCTATCGTACTTTATTTTGAAAAAAATGGGTATTTTGAAAAGTA
>JAUNTM010000179.1 GCA_030538675.1 Capnocytophaga sp. | reverse complement strand
GGAGAGAGGCTGGGGGTGAGGGATAAGATGCTACTATTCAATGACTTATTACATCGAACTCACGTTAATATAAATAATTGTAACTATGAAAATTCTGGCTTTTGCAGGAAGTAATTCTTCCACTTCAATCAACAAACAATTGGCGGTGTACGCGGCTAACCTCATCGAAAATGCCGAAGTGCAGGTGCTCGACCTGAACGATTACGAAATGCCCATCTATTCGGCAGAACGCAATGTGGAAAACATACCGCAACAGGCGCACGCATTCCTTAAAGCCATACGTGAATCCGATGCGATAGTATGCTCATTTGCAGAACATAACGGTAATTTTTCATCGGCTTTCAAAAATATTTTCGATTGGGCTTCACGCGTAAACATGAAAGTTTTTCAAGACAAACCCATGCTCGTTATGGCGACTTCGCCGGGCGGCAGAGGCGGAAAATCCGTACTTGGTATTGCGCAACAATGTTTACCTTATTATGGAGCGGATATTGTTGAAAGCTTTTCGTTGCCCTTGTTTGGCGACAATTTCAAAGAAGGGAAAATAACCAATGTGGCATTGGACAACGAGCTCAAAGAAAAACTAAAAACGTTTCGGATTGCGATAAAATCAAATATTTAACGTTTTATTTACAAAATCCTCTTGTTTTATTCGTATCTTTACCACATAATAAATTGAATTATTAAATTTAAAAAACTAAAGTATTATGTCAAAAACAGGAAACGCATTAGTAGCATTGATTGCAGGAGTCGCCGTAGGAGTAGGAGCAGGAATTCTTTTTGCTCCCGATGAAGGAAAAAACACCCGAAAGAAAATCAAAAAACAATTCGACGAATCATCGGCAAACTTGAAAGACCAATTGGACGGACTTGCCGACCAGGTAAAATCCAAAGCCAATGATATGAAGGGAACGTTTGAAGAAAATATAAGTAACCTCGTGTCCAAATCAAGCCACAAAGCCGACGACATTATTTCGGTATTGGAAAAAAAGCTCGCGGAACTGAAGAATGCCAACGCCAAACTTCAGAAATAAATATGGCGTTCGGCAACCTGAAAGATAATTTTGAAGCGCTTCCGCATCGGGCAGAAGAGGTTGCGAAGTCAAACATAGAGTACTACAAGCTGTTTGTATTCCGTTTCATAGCCAAGTCATCGTACGGCTTGCTTGAGATATTTATTTTCGGTTTGGTAGGGTTGCTCGTGTTTTTCTTCGTGTCGTTCGCCATTGCCTTCGGGGTGGGGCAGTGGATAGGCAATACCGCTTTGGGCTTCCTCATTGCCGGGCTGTTCTTCGTGTTGCTGGCAGCGGTTATCTATGCCTTGCGGCGAAAGCTGATAGAGCGTCCGCTACTGCGGAAACTATCCGAAATCTATTATAAAGACGACCACGATGAAGACGACCAATAACTATATCTCATTTGAGGAAATCGAACAGCAACTGCGGGTGTTGAAGCTCAAAAAGCAGGTCGATATGCTCTGCCTTAAAGACAACGTATCGCAAGTCAAAGAAAACCTGACACCTTCGGGAATTGTGTCGGGAATTGCGTCCGGCCTTAACCTAGGGTCGCTAACCGGCAGAAAACATTGGTTTTCGTGGCTCATAGAAATCGGGGTTGCCCTAATAAACCGACGACGCTAAGTAACGTGAGTTCGATGTAACAAGTTGTTGAATATTAGTATTTTATTTTCGCAGGA
>JAUNTM010000178.1 GCA_030538675.1 Capnocytophaga sp. | reverse complement strand
GAAATCTGGGAATTTGGGAGTGAAGGAGTCTGGATAGAATTTTCAAATCTTCAAATTTCCAAATTCTCAAATTAATTATTACTTTTGTATCAAAATCAATTAATTAAAAATCTATGAAAAGAATTAGTCTCATCGTGTTGCTTTTGGTAGTTTTCTCTTGTAAAACCAATCCGTTTACCGGTAAAAGCACATTGAATTTTATGCCCAACAGCTCCCTCTTCCCTACGTCTTTTTCGCAGTATTCTACTTTTTTGCAGAGCAATAAAGTCGTTACCGGAACTGCCGATGCCGAAATGGTCAAAAAAGTAGGGCAACGTATCGCCAAAGCTGCCGAATTATGGCTTGATGCCAATGGTTACAAAGGGTATCTGGACGACTACAAATGGGAGTACAATTTAGTACAAGACCCGCAGGTGAATGCATGGTGTATGCCCGGCGGCAAGATTGTTGTATACACAGGTATTTTGCCTATTACGCAATCTGAAACAGGACTTGCCGTAGTGATGGGACACGAAGTAGCCCACGCCCTTGCCGACCACGGAGCCCAACGTATGAGTGCCAGTACATTACAACAATTAGGAGCCGTAGTAGGCAATGTAGCCTTGCAAAACAGCGAATACCTCAACGCATTCAACCAAGCGTACAACGTAGGTTCGCAAGTGGGCGTAATGCTACCGTTCAGCCGTAGTCATGAAACGGAAGCTGACGCTATTGGTATCCAAATCATGGCTATCGCGGGCTACAATCCTGATGAAGCCGCCCGACTATGGGAACGCATGCAGGCAGCCGGCAGCAGTTCTACTCCCGAGATGCTGAGCACCCACCCTTCAAGCGCCTCCCGTATCGTCAATCTCAGACAGTTAGCTCCCAACGCTCGGGCGGAAGCCGCCAAATTTGGCGTAACGAAATTTCAGTAATAAAATATCTTTTAAAAAAACCGGAATGACAGGAACGTTATTTCGGTTTTTTTATCCCAAAAAGGGTAAACCAAACTACTTGCCATGAAAAAATTACTGCCAAGAGGCAACCGTAAACTACTCAATGCGTGGGCGTTCTATGATTGGGCTAATTCCGTGTATAGTTTGACGATTGTGTCATCGGTGTTTCCTATTTTTTACGGAGCTCTTTTCAAAACAGCAGAAATTACCCACCTCGAACTCTTCGGCATCACCTTCAAAAATACGGCTATCATCACCTTCATTACCGCCTTTGCATTTCTTGTAGTCGCCTTCATGTCGCCCATCCTTAGCGGTATCGCCGATTATTTGGGTAATAAAAAATCATTCATGAAATTCTTCTGTTACATGGGAGCAATCTCATGTATCGGGCTGTATTGGTTTTCGTTGGAAAACATCTACATCGGATTGATATTTTATTTTCTCGGTGTGGTAGGTTTTTGGGGAAGTATCGTCTTCTACAATTCGTATCTGCCCGATATTGCCCTACCCGAACAATATAATGATGTGAGTGCCAAAGGATTTATTATGGGATATGTCGGAAGTGTTATTTTGCTGATTTTCAATCTTTCGATGGTCATGTTTCCGTCATGGTACGGCATTGGCGGAAGCGATACCGAAGCTGCCGTCCAAGCCATGAAAATAGCTTTTGTTACCGTCGGAATCTGGTGGATTTTATTCAGCCAATATACATTTGGGATTTGTAATTAAAGATAGATTTTAGTATTTTTGTAAAAAAATCGTATG
>JAUNTM010000072.1 GCA_030538675.1 Capnocytophaga sp. | reverse complement strand
TAAATCATGTCAAACAGCGAAGCCTTCAAACTATTTCAAATCACATCAAACAGCGAAAGCCGTCAAACAGCAAAGCTACGATAACGCATTCCAGCCTCGTGCGATAATCTCGACGGCTTCGCCCGAACGGGTAATAAGGTGTCGTCCCAAACTCGCATCGGTGATATGCCCGATGACCGTAAAATTCGGATTTCCTTTGATTTTGTCGTAATCGTTTTGGGCGATGGTAAAAAGCAATTCGTAATCCTCGCCGCCGCTAAGAGCCACCGTTGTGCTATCAAGATTGAACTCTTCACACGATGCAATCACCTGCGGGTCAAGCGGAATTTTTTCTTCGTAAATACGACAGCCCACGCCCGATTGTGTGCAAATGTGCAATACTTCGGACGATAATCCGTCGCTAATATCAATCATCGACGTTGGTTTTACACCCAGTGTTTTGAGCAGCGGTGGCACGTCTTTTCGGGCTTCGGGTTTGAGCTGGCGTTCAATGATATACGTGTATTCGTCGAGGTCGGGTTGTGATTGCGGATTGACCTGAAACACGGCTTTTTCGCGTTCAAGGACTTGCAATCCCATATACGCCGCTCCCAAATCGCCGCTCACGACCACCAAATCGTGTTCTTTCGCTCCGTTGCGGTAGACGATGTTTTCCCCGTCTGCCTGCCCGATTGCCGTTACCGAAATGATGAGTCCTCGCGTGGACGAAGTGGTATCGCCACCCACCAAATCAACGTTGTAAATGGCACATGCCGTGCGGATTCCTTCGTACAATTCTTCCAACGCTTCGAGTGGAAACCGGTTGGATACCGCTATCGAAACCGTTACTTGCGTAGCCACGGCATTCATTGCGTAAATGTCTGACACATTGACCATTACCGATTTGTAACCCAAATGTTTGAGCGGTACGTAACTAAGGTCGAAATGTACACCTTCGATGAGCAAATCCGTAGAAACGAGCGTTTTTTTATCTTTAAAATCCAGCACGGCAGCATCATCGTCAATGCCTTTGACCGACGACGGATTTTGTAATTTGAAATCTTTCGTTAAATGACGAATGAGACCGAATTCGCCGAGTTCGGAAAGTGCTGTGCGGGATTGGTTTTTATCCTCAATCATTTTTTTAGGTTTTGAGTGCAAAGATAGGGAATTTGGAAATTTGAAGATTTGAAAATTTGGAAATGTTTTGCGTACTCTTCTCGGTTTGGGAATTTGAAAATTGCAAAATTAAAACACGATTGTGTAAACAAGTCATTTCCAAACCATTACATTTTCAAATTAAGAATTCTCGGGGCGGTTGCTCCACATGGCGATGTATTGTCCTGTAGACATTTTTCGGGCAGCATTTTTGGCACGTTCGGCAAGTTCGCCTTCATACATTTCGTCGATGGTTTCAAACCAAAGATTGATCCATTGTCCAAAATGATGTTGAGTTACGGTGTAATTCAGATTTCGGTCGACCATGATGTGTTTTTGTGTTGGGCTGCCTTTGAATTTGGGAATGCCAAAAAGGTTAGTTTCCCAAAAATCGGTTAGTTTTTCGAGGTGGGCTTCCCATTCTTCGTCAGGAATATGGCTGTTGAAAATAGGTCCGAGCATCGTATCTTTACGGATTTTGGCGTAAAAACGGTTTACTAACAGACGAATATCATTGCGATTTTCAATTTGTTTCATAGAAATTTATAAATCCGTTACTTTTTCAACCCTCGCTACTTGGTCGGCTTTTGAGAGCGTGAGCCGTACAATGCTGTTTTCGAGCGCTTTCAGGTCATGAGGTATGCTTGGTTTGAGAGCGAGTATGTCGCCTTTTTTCAATGATAATAGTTGTTCTTCAACGCCAAATTCTATATGTCCTTCCAGCAGGTGCACTACGATAGGGAAGGGTGTTTGGTGTTTTTTCATGATTTGTCCTTTTTGCATCGTGATGCGGATTTCTTTGGAAAAATCAGATTCTAAAATGAGTTGTGCTGTTACTTTTTCACCTGAAAAAATCAGGTTTTCTGTGAATGATGCAGTCATAATAATTAATTTTAAATTAGATAATTTGGAAATTAGACCATTTGAAGATTTCCTTCGGCAGTCGCAAGCTCGTTTGGAAATTTGGAAATTCAAAACTATAGTTGAGTAAGCAAATCATTTTCGAATTTTCAAACCATCAGATTTCCAAAGTAAATTCACTTTTTCAAAAAGAAGTTGCCTTCATCGGTTACGATGCTGTGCAGGTTGCTTTCGCCAAGCATGGCATTTATTTCGTTGCGTATTTCAATAAATTTGAAATGCAAGTGGCAAGGCGTTTTTTCGTTGCAATTCTTTAATCCTAAGGCACAGCCTTTGAATATTTTGTCGCCATCAATGGCTTTGACCACATCCCGAAGTTTTATTTTCTTCATAGTTTTGAGGTCGATGAGAAATCCCCCGTAAGGGCCTTTTATAGAGCGAACGATATTGTTTTTGGTCAGTTCTTGCAAAATCTTTCCTGTGAAAGCTTCGGGCGAACCGATTTCTTCAGCTATGGTTTTCACTCCTATTTTATTCCCCTGCAAGCTCTGCTGCGCGATGAACAGCGTAGCTCTTAATCCGTATTCGCATGATTTGGAAAACATTAGCATGTATTTTGGTTGGTGCAAAGATACGGCTTATTTTTCAAAGAAGACAAAACAATCTTTTTTATTTTTGTCAAAAACGATTATAACGAAAAAAGACCGCTTTGCGTGCGGTCTTTGAGCTGTGTGCGGTGCGTTTTACGCTTCCTGATCCCGGTCTTTATTGTTGCGTTTCATAGCTTCGCCTACTTGGTTTGATGCTACGAATGAGGCGAGCATGTTGTTGAGCATTTCGCTTCCTGCTTGCGGTGTGTTGGGCAGAAGTATGAGGTTACTGTTGGTGTCGCCACCGATGGATTGCAGTGTGTCATAGTGTTGCGTAACAACGATTAAGGCGGAAGCTTCTTGCGAATTGATGCCTACGCCGTTGAGTACATCAACGCTTTCTTGCAGCCCGCGGGCTATCTCACGGCGTTGGTCGGCGATACCTTGTCCTTGCAAGCGTTTGCTTTCGGCTTCGGCTTTTGCTTTTTCTACGATAAGGATACGCTGGGCATCACCTTCGTATTGGGCGGCAACTTTTTGGCGTTCGGCAGCGTTGATGCGGTTCATGGCGGCTTTGACCTGGGCATCAGGGTCGATGTCGGTAACGAGCGTTTTGATGATGTCGTATCCGTATTCGCTCATAGCATCTTGTACTTCACGGCGTACAGCGATAGCGATGTCGTCTTTTTTGACAAAAACATCGTCCAAACGCATTTTTGGCACTTCGGCACGCACCACATCGAATACGTAACTCGTGATTTGGTCATGCGGATATTGCAAGCGATAGATGGCTTCGTATACTTTGTCTTTGAGAACGACAAATTGTACCGAAACTTTGATTTTGACAAATACATCGTCAAGGGTTTTGGTTTCTACCATCACATCGAGCTGTTGTATTTTGAGGCTTACTCGTGCGGCAATGCGGTCGATTATCGGAATTTTGAGTTGAAGTCCCGAATGGCGTACGCTCTGGAATTTGCCGAATCGCTCAATTGATACGGCTGTTTGTTGTTTGACCGTGAAGAACATCCCAAAAAATAATAGAAGTACGACCCCTATAAAAATACCTAATTCCATAGTTTGTTTTGATTTAAAATTAATGGGGACAAGATACCAAAAAAAATCGTTTTACGGCTGTTTTTTTTCTTTTTTGTTGAAAAAAATATCAGTTTTTTTTGCAAACAAAAAAAGATTTGTTTAGCACGGAAGCATTTTTTTTGAGTTATCTTTGCATTTTATTTTAAAAGAAACATGAAAATTGCTGTTATCGGAGCTATGGGGCTCGAGGTTTCGCTCTTGCGGGATGCGTTACAAAATCGTCGAACAAGCCACATCGGGCGGTTTGAATTTCACGAAGGAATTATTCACGGCGTGCCTGTGGTACTATCGCAATCGGGCATTGGCAAGGTCAGTGCGGCGGTGGCTACGGCTCTTTTGATTGACAAACATTCTCCCGACCTTATTATCAATACAGGTACGGCAGGCGGATTGGGAGACACTTCCGTTCACGACTTGGTGTGGGCTACCGAAGTCCGTCATCACGATGTTGATGTTACTGCTTTTGGTTATGAATTGGGGCAACAGGCTCAAATGCCCGCCGCGTTTGTTCCTGAAAGCAAATGGCATTGCATGATGCGGGATATAGCAGCCCAACACGGGCGAGAACTCCATGAAGGCCTTGTAGTGAGCGGTGATTCGTTCATACACGACCCTGAACGTTTACGCCAAATAGAGCGTCATTTTCCTAAAGCTTTAGCGGTCGAGATGGAAGCGGCTGCCATTGCTCAAACGTGCTATTTGCTGGATACGCCTTTTGTGATGCTTAGAGCGATTTCGGACAAAGCAGGGGAGGGGGACGCCGTATCATACGGGCAATTTGTAGACGAAGCAGGACGTATTTCGGCAGCGATAAATATTGATTTTATGAAGGAAATACAAGAGATGTTGTAAGGCAAAAAGGAGAACTTGCTTGGGTGCCTTTCTTTTTTCAGCAAAATATCACCCAAACCTCGCAATTTGTTCCAGCGCCTTGCGGTCAAGAAGGGTGATTTGCCGGTCATTTTCGGCGATGTACTTTTCTTTGAGGAAAACTTGGATTATTTTGGTGATATTCTCGCGCGAGTAGCCGAGCATTTCGCCTATCTCTTTGCGTGTGAGGTGTTTGAGAAACCCTTTCGGGGAATATTCCAACAGAAATCCCGCCACCGCACCGCTGAGTTTTGTTTTTTTGGAAGCATTGTTGTTGCGGGTTAGCTGCCGGAAATCCAATCCGTTTTGACAAAAAACAGCATTGAGAAACAGCGGATTGGTCGCTATAAACTTACGGAATACGTGAGCGTCAATTTGCAGCACGACCGTATCCGTAACCGCATACGCCGAAAAGAAAATCGGTTCGGCTACGTACAACGATGCCAATCCCAGAAAATCGCCACTGCCCGAAAGCCAAAAAAGCTGTTTTTTGCCGAAACAAATCTTCGCCATTCCTTTTACCATAAAATAAACGGACGAAATCATACTGCTTTCTTTGATAAACATTTCCTCATCGTCAAAATGCAAAAAAGTAGCATTCGCTTCAAAAACAGACCGTTCCCGGCTGCTCAATACGCTGAAAACAGGATTTTTATAAATGATTTCGGAATGTTTCATTGTGATTTTGGTTTCTTTAGATGTGATTTTTATCACACCGCAAAGTAAAGAAAATAATACATACGATTGAGGAAACTAACATGTTTTTTTTCTGAAAGACGAAAATCAGAATGTACCTTTGTCGGACAAAAAAGAAGTTATTTTTTAATTCAAAAAAAACAAGAAAATGAGTACAAAATATCGAATAGAATCTGACCTTTTGGGCGATTTGCAAGTGCCTGCCGATGCGTATTACGGCGTACAAACGCAGCGTGCCGTGGATAATTTTTATATTTCGGGAAGCAAGATGGGCGATTTTCCCGAGTTTGTCAAAGCCATTGCCTACGTGAAATGGGCGGCGGCACAGACCAACCATCAATTGGGATTGCTCGATGACAAACTCATCAAAGCCATTACCCAAGCCTGCGAAGAACTCATTGAAGGAAAAATGCACGACCAATTTCCCGTGGATATGATTCAAGGCGGTGCCGGGACTTCGGTCAATATGAATGCTAATGAAGTGATTGCCAACCGAGCCCTCGAAATTATGGGCTACGAACGTGGCGACTACCAGCATTGCTACCCGAACGACCACATCAACCTCTCACAGTCCACCAATGACGCATACCCGACGACGGTAAAATTGGCGGTCATCAAAATGAATCAAACGCTTATCCAGCACCTGAAATTGTTGGTACAATCGTTCCGAAATAAAGGCAAAGAGTTTGAAGACGTTATCAAAATGGGGCGTACGCAATTGCAAGATGCCGTCCCGATGACCCTCGGACAAGAATTTGAGGCGTTTGCCGCCACGATGGAAGAAGAAATCGCCCGGTTGGAAAACAATGCGAACCTTTTCCTCGAAATCAATATGGGCGGAACGGCTATCGGAACGGGACTGAATGCTCCGAAGGGCTACGCCAAACTGTGTGCCGAAAACTTGGCAAAACTCACAGGCGAACCGTTTATTTCCGCTCCCAACCTCGTGGAAGCCACGCCCGACACGGGGTCGTATGTGATTTATTCATCGGCTCTCAAACGAATGGCTGTCAAACTGTCAAAAATATGTAACGATTTACGATTGCTCTCCTCGGGACCCCGTGCCGGTTTGAACGAAATCAACCTGCCGCCGATGCAGCCCGGCTCGTCCATTATGCCCGGCAAGGTCAATCCCGTCATCCCCGAAGTGGTTAACCAAGTGTGTTTCAAGGTGTATGGCAACGACCTGACCGTTACGTTTGCCGCCGAAGCAGGGCAGTTGCAGCTCAACGTAATGGAACCCGTGCTTTGCCAGTCGATTATCGAATCCATCGTGTTTATGCAGCGTGCCATTGATACGCTTCGTGAAAAATGTATCGACGGCATCACGGCGAATAAGGAAGTTTGCCGCAATATGGTAATGAACAGCATCGGGATTGTTACCGCACTCAATCCGTATATCGGTTACAAAGCGAGCAGTAAAATCGCCAAAGAAGCTCTCGAAACAGGCAAATCGGTGTATGACCTCGTGCTTGAAAAACAGCTGCTTTCGCAAGAAAAACTCGATGAAATCCTCGACCCTAAGAATATGCTGGGATTGAACTAAATGTTCTTTCCGTCAAGATATATTAATTTGAATTAGTCCATAAAAAACCGCTTGGAAGTGCGATTCCGAGCGGTTTTTTTAAGATACTGAAATGAAGAACATTGATTTTTTTGTTCGTTGTATTTAAATTCCAACGGTTACGTCCCACACAGGAGTTAATTTAAGGGTGAATTCGGTTAAGGCACTTTCGCCTACTTTGATGTCTTTCAGTATAATTTTCTTGCCTTCTTTCGATTTTAGAAAATCTATCAAGTCAAGGTTTTTGTCTACCTCCAATTGTATTATTTCTCCGTTGGCATTATCCTCTACCCACGCCGCTTTCTGGATACTGAAATCGGGCGATTCCACCCAAACTTCTACATTTTTAAAAACTTTAAGATCGCCGACAAAAGAGCTTTCTTGTTTTTCTACCACAAATGACTTCAGGCGTGCTTCCCTTACATTTTTAATGCTTGCCCCCGGTACTTTTTCTTTAATATAAGCATCTACGTCAAAGTTCAATCCGACAGAAATTTGTGGAATGACCAAATCTTTAATTCCTACAAAGGGAACTTCCACATCTTCAATCGGAGTGGAGATTTCCAAGCCAGTTATTTGAAGATTCTCTTTTACCTTTTCACAGGCGGTCAGCAGAAAAACAAGCAGTAATGCGCTGATAATTTTGTTTTTTTTCATAAGGAACAATTTTTTATTTTTTTTCAAAGATACGCTTTATTTGATAAATAAACGTATTAACAATGCAAAAAAGTAATTTTTTTCACAAAAAATCATTCTTTCGGATTATTTCTACGGATTACTTCTAAAAGAGTATTTATGTGTAAAAAAAACCGCTTGAAATCGTACTTCCAAGCGGTTTTTGTTTTTCGATAAAAGAAATAAATCTATTGTCTTCCTTTTGATTTTGCAGGGCGGTTTGCAGGCGTATAGTCCACCGTCGGGAGCGGGTCTTTGTAACGCAGGCGGGTTTCAAGCGGGTCTTTGGCTTTTTTGAGGAAAATGATGTTATTCAGTCCCGTATATTCGTAAGTCGTACCCGAACCGATATGGTATAGCTCAATCAAATCATCGTTGATATGCCGAAGCTCGAAACGTTCAAGGTCGTTTCCGCCGTAGTCGAGTGTCAGTAATTTCACTTCGTTGCTTCCGGTAACGTTACTGATGGTGTATTGCCCTGTATGATCCCAAATGATTTTATCCAACGGAATGCCCACCGCATCTTTTGACGAATCAAATTCGCTTACGCCCTGTTCGGAAACAAACCGAAGGTAATTTTCGTCGTCAAACGGATTGACAGTCCCTTCTTGGCTCGTCCAAGAGTTTTCCCAAGCCTCATATTCTTGCAAGAAATAGCGGATATTGTCAAAGAAAAGCATGTCATAATTGAATGTGCTGCTGCTGTATCCCACAAGGCGGTACACGAGGTTGGAATCAATATCATACAGATTGATGACATTTGCGCCAACTTGTTCCACTTCAAAACGATACTGTCCGTCACGCACATGCGTGATATACAAAACATTATCTCTTGTGGAATAATTTCCGATGTTGATTCCGTAGAGATTATTCTGCCCGATACCCACAAGGTTGTTGTTCGCCATCAGCCGTCCGTTGGCAAACGTCAGCGTAAAAGCACGCTCAATGAACGGAATGCTGCCATTGCCCCGTGTGGCATTGATATCCACATACCAGATGTCGTAATTGTGCAAATAATCGTAAAGCGAGATGCTGTCGTCGTCATAGCGGCTGCCCGAACACGAAGTGAGCAATACCGATGAAGCTATAAGGCTGAGAAGTAAGAAGCGTTTCATTGTAATTTCGTTTTTTAAGAACAGAAAAAATCTGTTTTTGTTACTGATTGCGGTAATTCAATTGTCGTGCCAAAATGTATCATGACAGAAATTCTATTTTTGATTTCAGATGTAAATACCTAATTTACAGCAATTTAAATAAAATAAAAAGAAGCGGAAACAAACTGGTTTTTCCGCTTCTTGCGTAATGAAAACAAAACAAAAATAGGTTATCTGCCCGTAACGGTAAGATAGGTAGTTATGGCAGTCTGGTAATTTACTTTTGATTCGATGAGCCGTTCTTGGGCTTCGTTGGCTTGGGCTTGGGCATCGAGCAGGTCAGAAAGCGGTGTGAGTCCGTTGCGGTAGCCCGATACGTTTACCCGGAGGTTTTCTTGGGTTTGGCTGACGATTTCTTCGCTTAGGGCGATGTTCTCAAATGCCACGTTGAGGTCAGTCCATGCCTTGTCAATTTGCAGTTTGAGCAGTGCATTGGTTTCGTTGCGTTGGTTGACGGCGATTTGTTCTTTTGCTTTTTGCTGGTTTACGCCATGGCGGTTTTCCCACCAATTGGAAATAGGAATGCTCACTCCGCCAAAAACGGCACCGTTGGTCTTCGCATTCAGCGTATTGTCCATCGTATCCATATAAAATCCTGAAATACCGGCAACGATAGTCGGCAGGTTTCCGCCTTTTTTCATTTTGGTTTCCAATTGGGCAGCCGCAACCGACTTTTCAAGTAATTGATATTCTTCACGCTGGCTAAGAGCCGTATCACTGTCGATATACAAAGATTGGGGCGATACGGGCAAAATCAGTTCATCGCTAAGGCGGATGCCGGCATTGTAATCCATGCCGATAGTTTGGCACAACTGTTTGCTTGCCAGTTCAATGCCGTTTTCAAGCTCAATGCGTTTGAGTTTCAGTTCGCTTTGCTTGATACTTACTTTGAGCAAATCGTTGCGAATGGCAAGTCCGCTTTTAACGGCGTTATTTACCTCATTATGAAGTTTTTCGAGAAAATCTTCATAGCCGCCCAGCGTGATTTTTTTAGCGTTCAGCGTCAGCACTTGGCGGTATTCTTTTTCGGTTTTTAACGAAATTTCTTTGAGCGTAAGCTGTTGCTGCAAGGTTTTGGCTTCCTTGTTGATGGCGGCAAGTTTGTTGGCATTATTCACCCGGTTTCCCGAATAGATAGGCTGCATAAGCGTAATGGCGGCGGTGGCAAAACGGTCAATGCTAAGGCTTATCGGCGGCACGTAAGCGAATTGCGTAGCGTTGGGCAATTGTTGCGGATTGCCGTCGTACACAGGCAGATTCATCGCTTCGGTGTTCAGGTCGAGCAGTGGGTCAAACGTTTTTGCGACAAACCCCATGGCACTGAGTTTCGGCAAGTAATGCGTTTGGGCTTCCCGTTTCATATCTTCGGCAATCCCGATTTCCAAATGGCTGTTTTTGACTTGGTTATTATTTTCAAGGGCGTATTTTTTCGCCTGTTCGAGTGAGATTTCTTGGGCATTTGCCGTGATGACAAACTGCCACAAAAGAAAAATTAGGATAACGATACGGTTCATTTCTGTTTGATTTTAAGTTAATTAACAATAACTTCCGGGGTGGTTTTCGGCTTTCGGTCATCGTTGCGGTAAGCAAACCAATACATCAGCGGGAGCATCGTAACGATGAAGGCGAGCGAACACAGCGTTCCGAAGAAAATCACTGTTCCCATCGGTGCCCATAACGGACTTTGGCTGGTAATCATCGGGATAACGCCCATGGAGGCGGCAAGACACGTAAGCAAAATAGGCCGCAAACGCCGTTGTCCTGCCAAGATACATGATTCGATGACCGATTTGCCGTGTTTGAACCGCAATTCTTCAATATAATCGTACATAATGATGCCGTTGCGGACGATAATCCCGATAAGGCTGACCAATCCCAACACCGCTGTCATGCTGAACTGCATATCGAGCAGCATAAGCCCGAGTGCCGCCCCGAAAAAGGCAAAAATAACCGAACTGAACGTGATGGTGGCAAGTTTGATTTTTTTGAAATGGAATACCAAAATGAAATAGATGATAACCACCGCGATAAGCAATCCGCCGATGATTTTCGGTAACGTTTCTGCGGTGTCGCCTTTTACGCCGCCGTAGCTTACCGTGATGTTGCTGTCGCTGATTTCGGGCTGGTATTTCGCAACGATTTCCTCCACTTTTTGCTGTTCTTTATCCACCCGGACGCCTCGGTTATAGTCGATGAAGAGCGATAGGGTACGCCGTCCGTTGCGTCTGACGATTTGCCCTTCCGACCAGCCCGTGCCTACGGTTGCCACCTGCCTAAGCGGTACGGCAGGCGAGAACAATCCGTTGATGTATTCGTTTTCCACATCGCCTGCCGAGAGTTTGTCGCCGCTTATGTCTGACCGGAGTACCACGGGAATTTTGTAATCGTTTTCCCAAACCGTCGTGATAGGAACACCGCCGAAGCGGGATGCCAGACTGATGCCCAGCAAACCTTCCGTAACGCCGAGCCGATTGGCTTCAATAGGATTTAGCGTAACCCGAATGTCGTTGGCAATTTCTTCAAAATCAGTATAGATGCGAATGGGAGTGTCCATTTTTTTAACATCATTCTGAATTTTGCTGGCGATGTTTTTCAGTTGCCCGATGTCGTGTCCCGTGAGGCGTATTTCGGTATCGGCATTGATGTTTGCCTGATAATCCAATTGCTTGAATTTTACGAAAGCATTCGGATAATGATATGCCATTTTTTCAAAATTCTCATTGATGATGTCCACCGTAGCACTTGGGCTGACGGTATTGACGATGAATTGGGCGAAATTCGGACCGCCAATTTTCGGGGCATAACTCGTCATAAACCGAGGCGAACCCGACCCCATGAACAGCGTAAGCGAGGTAATGCGGTCGTCTTTTTCCAAGAGCGATTGCAGGTCAAGAGCCACTTTTTCCGTTTCGTCGATAGCACTTCCGTTCGGCAGATAAATTTCAATGACAAACTGGTTTCGTTCGGCTACGGGCATCAATTTTTGAGGGACTTTCAGAAATAAAACCACCCCGGCAAGTGCCAATGCAATCCCTACCGCAAAAGAAGTTCTCGGAAATCGGAACAGCTTGGTAATGAGTGCATCATAGCTTGATTGGATGCGGTCTAACACCGACGGTTTTTTCGTTTCTTGGGGTTCGTTATGCAGTCCTTTGCGGATAAAAACGTACATCAGGAACGGCACGAACAGCACGGCAACGGCAAGCGATACGCTCAATGCCAGCAGTACCGTCCAAGGAAACGATTCCACGAAATCCTTCATCTGTCCGGTAAGGGTAATAAGGAACGGGAAGAACGTAACCCCGATGGCAAGCGTAGCCGAAAGCACGGCTTTAAAATACGCGCCGGCACTGGCTATGGCAGCTTCTTTGCGGGGCATTCCTTCGTCAATCTTCTCGAGATAACCGTCCAAAATCACGATAGAATTATCTACAATCATTCCCAAAACGACAATCAGGGCGGCAAGCGTAACGGTGTTCAGCTCAATGCCGAAAGCAAACATCAACGCCAAGGTCATAAAAATGCTGATAGGAATGGTTGAACCTGCCACCATCGCTACCCGAAGCGGCAGCAATGCCAGCGTAACCAGTACGACGGCAATAATGGCAATGCTCATTTCGACCAAAAACGTTTTAATAGAAGCGTCTACCACTTGCGGTTGGTCGGCAATACGGAAAATCTTTACGTCCGAAGGCAGCGTTTTCTCGAAATCGGCGATAACTGCATCTACTTCTTTTCCGTAATCGACAATGTTAAATCCTTGCCGCATTTCGGTGGATAAGATGATGGATTTCTTGTTATTGTTGAGCGTGTAGCTTGTGGCTTTCGGATATTCACGAACGATTTTTCCTACGTCTTTCAGCCGGACTTGATGCCCGGTTGGGTCAGAGAAAATGATTTGCTCTTGCAAGTCGTATTCAGATGAAAACGGGCGGTCAATGTGGATTGGGGCAGCGAGCTGAGCATTGTCAATCGTTCCTGCCGGACCAATCATTCCTTTGGAAATCAGCGTTTGGTACAAACTGAAAATATTGATGCCGTAGCTGGCAATTTTTTCTTTGTCGATATAAATGCTCAGTTGTTCGTTTTGTCCGCCGTAACGCCGCAGGTTCGATACCGATTCGATGCCCCGTAGCCGGCTTTCGAGCTCTTCGGTATAATCGCGGAGCTGGCGGTAGGTTTTACTATCGGATTCCAATGCGATGAGTAGGGCGGAGGTGTCGCCGAAATCATCGTTGGCAATCAAGGCAAGCACGCCCGAGGGCAGATTCATCTTGAAATTTTGTAATCCTAACTTGATTTTTGACCATACTTCGTCTTTGTTGTTCACATCGTCGTTCAGTTCTACGAACACGTACAAAATTCCGTTGCGTGATTGCGAATAGGTCTTGTTTTTCTTGACTTCCTTATAAGTGAAAAGGAAATTTTCAAGCGGTTTGGCTACTTGTTCTTCAATTTCCAACGAAGTCGCTCCCGGATACACGGCAGCCACTACGCCCTGCCGGATGGTAAACGACGGAAATTCTTGTTTTGGCATTTTGAACAGGGCATACACACCGAATATCATCAGTGTTGCGATGAGCAAAAGCACTATTTTGTGGTACTTCATCGCAGTGGCGATAAAGTTGTTTTGTGGTTTCATTTGTTTGTTTTGTTTGATGTTGTTTGAATGGCTTCGCCGTTT
>JAUNTM010000177.1 GCA_030538675.1 Capnocytophaga sp. | reverse complement strand
AAAAAAACTTTCAATTTTCAACTCTCAACTTTCAACTAATTAAATTTAGAAACAATGAAACTTTCAACTTTTAATTCTCAATTTTCAACTAAAGAAAAAGCAATTATTTGTAAAGGTCTTACAAAACAGTTCGGCGATTTCAAAGCCGTTGACAGTATTACTTTCGATGTAGAACAAGGCGAAATATTCGGTTTTCTTGGAGCGAACGGAGCGGGCAAAACAACAGCAATGCGTATCCTCTGCGGGCTATCGTTTCCCACTTCGGGGGAAGCAACGGTGGCTGGTTTCGACGTTTACAAACAACAAGAAAATATTAAGAAAAACATCGGTTATATGAGCCAAAAATTTTCGTTATATGATAATTTGACGATTCTCGAAAATATCGAATTTTACGGTGGCGTTTACGGTGTGCCAAGAGCCGAAATAAAAATCCGAAGTCGGGAGTTAGTAACCACATTGGGTTTGGAAAAAGAAGCCAAAAAATTGGTCGGAAGCCTGCCACTCGGCTGGAAACAAAAACTGGCATTTTCGGTGGCGGTTTTTCATCGTCCGAAAATCGTTTTTCTCGATGAACCTACCGGAGGCGTTGACCCCGTAACCCGCCGGCAGTTTTGGGATATGATATACGAAGCCTCCCAAAACGGCATTACCGTTTTCGTAACTACGCATTATATGGACGAAGCCGAATACTGCAACCGCATCAGTGTAATGGTGGACGGACGCGTGGAAGCATTGGACACGCCGACAAACCTCAAAAACCGTTTCCACACCGATACGATGGACGATGTTTTCTACCAATTGGCACGAAATGCCAAACGAAGCGACAGTTAATTTATTTTCAAACAACATTAAAATGAAACAGCTTTTAGCATTTATTAAGAAAGAATTTTATCACGTATTCCGCGATAAACGCACTTTACTGATACTCTTCGGGATGCCTGTGGTACAAATTATCCTTTTCGGATACGCGCTGAGTAGCGAAGTGAAAAACATCAGCATTGCTGTTTTGGACAATGCCCGTGATGTGCAAACTACGCAGATTATCAATAAAATAGGAGCGAGCACTTACTTTCAAATGAAAAATCCCGTAACGGATTATGCCCAAATCGAACAGCGTTTCCGCAAAGGCGACATCAAATGTGCCGTTATATTCCCGTCGGATTTCGGGGCGGATTTATACCGTACAGGCGGAGCAAAAATCCAGCTCATCGCTGATGCTTCCGACCCAAATACGGCTACGATGGTGGTTAATTATCTCACTAATATCATAACTAATTATACCCAAGAACGCAACCCGAACATGAAACCGGCGTACCAAATCATTCCCGAAATACGGATGCTGTACAACGAAGAACAAAACGGTTCGCTAAACTTTATTCCGGGGGTTATCGCTATGATTTTTATGATTGTCAGTACGGCACTTACCTCCGTTGCGGTAGTTCGGGAGAAAGAACTCGGCACGATGGAAATCCTTCTCGTATCGCCTTTCAGACCGATAATGGTGCTTATCGCCAAAGCCGTTCCGTACTTGGTTTTGTCAGTTATCGATTTCATTATCATATTGTTACTAACCGTTTTTTTGTTAGATGTAGAGATAAAAGGAAGTCTTGTTTTGCTCTTTGCCGAAAGCATTTTATTCATCATCACTTGTCTTTCGTTGGGGCTTTTGATTTCCAACCGCACGGCTTCGCAACAAACGGCAATGCTGATTTCGA
>JAUNTM010000176.1 GCA_030538675.1 Capnocytophaga sp. | reverse complement strand
CCGTTGGCGAAAATGCAGTAGTGGCTTCGGGTGCGGTGGTTACAAAAGACGTTCCTGATAATACCATTGTAGGTGGTATTCCTGCGAAAATCATTAAATTAATTGAAAAATGAAAAGAATATCCGTTTTAGTAATTTTAATGATATTTTTAGGATAATAGTATGAAAACCGTTTTTGCATCCATCTCAAAAATTCTTATTACAAGCGGCATACTCTTATTTACCGCCTGTATCAACAACGAAAATAACGACAAAATGAACAATGAAAATAACGAAGCCGTTTTTAAAAGAGGCGAACAATTATCCGCAGACCTTATTACAGGCAAGGCGTGGCATAATAAACTGCTTGATGAAGACAGTATTTATACAACAGCCGTAGGCGTTGAGGAATTTGAAGCAGGTTCACGCAACGTTTGGCACTCGCACCCAAGCGGACAGATTTTAATTGTTTTGGACGGAGTGGGGTATCATCAAATAAAAGGCGAACCTATCCAAGTTGTCCGAAAAGGCGATGTAGTAAAATGTCCACCTAACGTATTGCATTGGCACGGAGCGTCGAAAGACAGTAGCGTAACACAGATTTACATTCTGCCTAATACCGAGAAAGGGTTGGCAGATTGGGCTGAAAGAGTTACCGACGAAGAATATTCGGAAGTAAACAAATAAAAATATTGACAGATGAAAAAAATATCCATTTTAGCGGTTCTAATACTATTTTTAGGACAATCGTATGCACAAAAAACAAATCTTAAAAAATCAGAAAAAATGAAAACAGAAAAAACAGAATATTACATTTTTGACCTCAGCGACAACGTTATCCGCGAAAAAGTAACGTATAAAAACCGCTACGGCATTGATATTGTTGCCGATATGTATGTAGCAAAAGATTTGGATAAAACCAAAAAACATCCGGCATTGGTGGTTGGTCCGCCACACGGAGGCGTGAAAGAGCAGGGTCCGGGCGTGTATGGCAACCAATTGGCACAACGTGGATTTGTTGTCATCGCTTTTGACCAGCCGTTTATGGGAGAAAGCGGCGGCGAACCCCGGCATATTTCATCACCCGAAATGTTTTCCGAAAGTTTTAGTGCGGGCGTGGACTTTTTGGGTTCGTTGCCGTATGTGGACAGGCAGAAAATCGGAGCGGTCGGCATTTGTGCTAGTGGCGGATTTGCACTTTCAGCTGCACAAGTTGATACGCGGATTAAAGCCGTGGCTACCACAAGTATGTTCGACCTTACGGCTGCTGCACGGGGGCTTGCCACACCCGAGCAAGTGAAAACTTTGCTGCCTGTTTTGGGCGAGCAGCGTTGGGCAGATTTCGAGAACGGAACGCCCGAAGTAAAACCAATGTATCCAGCCCAGCCTACCGATTTTATTCCCGAATCTTTTCAAGGTCCGTGGGCGGAATTTTACAGTTTTTACGGAATGAAACGCGGGCATCATCCTCGTTCGCACGGTGCTTTTACCACCACAAGCCAACTCTCGGCACTGCAATTCCGCTTGTTGGATTTTATTGAAGAAATTTCGCCACGCCCTATTTTGTTTATTATCGGTGAGAATGCGTTTTCTAATTTTTTCAGCGAAAATGCCTACAAAGCCGCTGCCGAACCCAAAGAACTTCTTGTAATTCCTAATGCAAACCATATTGATTTGTATGATGATGTAAATAAAATTCCGTTCGATAAATTGGAAACGTTTTTCACGGAAAATTTAAAATAAAAATCAACAATCTATGATA